>JASHSE010000433.1 GCA_030036975.1 Xanthobacteraceae bacterium
CGCAACGCGCTGACACAGCTGTCGCAGACACCGGCTTCCGGCTCCGCCTGACCGGCAGCGGCCGGACGGTGGAAGCTTGCTTGAGGAGAAAGTTCGATGCGTGCGCTCGATACCGCAGCGACCGGAATGGCGGCGATGGACCTGCAGGTCCAGGTCATCGCCGGCAACATCGCCAACATGACGACCACCGCCTACAAGAGCCAGCGCGCCGAGTTTCAGGATTTGCTCTACGAGCACGTGCAGCGCATCGGTGCACAGGCCTCCGACCAGGGCAATATTCTGCCGGTCGGCATCGAGCTCGGCTCCGGCGTCAAGACCGTGGGCACGCCGCGGCTGATGACGCAGGGCACCCTGGCGCAGACCGGCAACTCGCTCGATGTGGCGATCCAGGGCTCCGGCTGGTTCAAGATTCAGATGCCGGACGGCACCTTCAGCTACACCCGCGACGGCTCGTTCCAGATGGACTCGCAAGGCCGCATCGTCACCGCCCAGGGCAATCTGGTGCAGCCGACCATCACCATCCCGGTGAACTCGACCGGGCTGACCATCAACCAACAGGGCCAGGTTTCGGTGACGCCGCCGGGCTCCACCACCTCGACCATTCTCGGCCAGTTCACGATCACCACCTTCATCAACGATGCCGGCCTGCAAGCTCAGGGCTCAAACCTGTTCACCGCGACGCCGGCCTCGGGCCAACCGCAGGACGGCGTGCCCGGCACCAACAATGCCGGCACGCTTCTGCAAGGCAGCCTCGAACAATCCAACGTCGAGGCGGTGACCGAAATCTCCAACCTGATCGCCGCGCAGCGCGCCTACGAGATGAATTCCAAGGTGATCAGCGCCGCCGACCAGATGCTGCAGACGACCTCGCAACTGGCACGCTGAGAAAGGTCCTTTCCGCCATGATCCGCCTGACTGCGTTCAACCGCATTGCCGGCTTGGCTGTAGCGCTTGTTCTCGCCGCGGCCGGCAGCGGCGCCGCCGCGGCGCAATCAGCCCGGCCGACGCTGCGCGCCAGCGTCACCGTCGACGGCGATCTCGTGCGCATCGGCGACCTCATCGAGAACGCCGGGCCGGTCGCCAACGTCGCCGTCTTCCGCGCTCCCGATCTCGGCACCACCGGCGCGGTGTCGACGGAACGCATTACCGACGCGATCCGGCCCTATCAGCTCATCGACATCGACACCGGCGGCCTCAGCGAAGTCACCGTGACGCGTGCCAGCCGCGCCATCGAGGCCAAGGAGATTTCCGATCGCATCGCCGCGGCGCTGTCGCAGCAATACGGGCTCGGCAAGCCGGAAAATATCGGGCTCACCTTCGATCGTCCGCTGCGCACCGTACAGGTCGAAGCCAGCGCCGGCGGCGAATTGCAGGTGCTGGGGCTCAGTTACGATGCGCGGACGAACCGCTTCGACGTCGCGCTCGATATGCCGTCGAGTCCGACGCTGCATCGCCGGCCGCTTCGCTTCACCGGCACCGCGATCGAGACGGTCGAAGCAGTTGCCGTCAACCGGCCGGTGGAGCGCGGCGAAGTGCTGCAAGCCTCCGACCTCACCACGCTGCGGCGCCCCAAGGCGCAAGCCACAGGGTTTACCGCGCCGGCCGCCGCCATCGGCCTGGCCGCGCGCCATGCGCTGCGGCCCGGCCAGCCGCTGTCGGTCGCCGATCTGATGAAGCCGGAAATCGTGGCGCGCGGCGACGCCGTGACGATGGTCTTTCAGGCGCCGGGCATCATGCTCACGCTGCGCGGCCAGGCGCAGGATTCCGGCGCGCTCGGCGACTCGATCGGCGTGCTCAACCTCGAAACCAAGCGCATCGTGCAAGGCGTGATCAGCGGCCCCGGCCGGGTCAGCGTCGCGGCGGCGACCACGCACCTCGCCGCCGCCGTGCCGCGGGCCAACTAGTCTAGTAACGCGTGAATACCGAATGTTTTGTGTCCGCTTGATGAGTTCCGCTCATTCCCGCGAAAGCGGGAATCCAGAGAGCCCGCGAAGAGCTGGGTCCCCGCTTTCGCGGGGACGAGCGGAAGCAAAACCGATCGGTTGGGTTCGTAAGTGAAAGGCAGTAAAATGTCGAAACGTGTCGTGCTGTTGCGTTGCGCGCTGCTGTCGACCGTCGCGCTGATTTCCAGCTCGTGCTCCACGTTCGAGCAGTTAAAGCACCTCGGCGAAACACCGCCGCTGTCGCCGGTGAAGAATCCGACCAGCGAGCCCGGCTACAAGCCGGTGCAGATGCCGATGCCCGTCGCGCAGCCGGCCTCCTACAATCCGAACTCGCTATGGCGCAACGGCTCGCGTGCGTTCTTCAACGATCAGCGCGCCCATCAGGTCGGCGACATTCTCACCGTGAAGGTGAATATCAACGACACCGCAGAGTTCCAGGATCAGACGCAGCTGCAGCGCAGCACCACCGAGGATTCCGAAATCACGAATTTTCTCGGCGCCAACACGCTGGCCAATCCTTCGAAATCGATCCTGCCGGGCTCGCTGCTCACCACCAACGGCAACACGCAGATGAACGGCAACGGCACGATCAACCGGCAGGACCAGTTGGTCACCAACGTCGCGGCGGTGGTCACGCAGGTGCTGCCGAACGGCAACATGGTGATCGAAGGCAAGCAGGAAATCCGGCTCAATTCCGAGATGCGCGAACTCTTGGTGGCCGGCGTCGCGCGCCCGGAAGACATCGAAAGCGACAACACCATCGAACTGCCGAAGATCGCCGAGGCACGCGTCGCCTATGGCGGCAAGGGCACGCTCACCAACATTCAAACGGCGCCCTGGGGGCAGCAGGCGACCAGCGTGCTGCTGCCATTTTAGCAGGAATCAGTGATCAGTAGTCAGTAATCAGACGGAGCAAGCATGATCGCACAGCCAGTTCTGATTACTGACTACTGATTACTGACTACTGCCCCCTGACCTCCCCCGCCGTCCCGCTTGCGCGCGGCGGACGGCGGCCAACGCGGCCTCCGGCAGCTCCCCGCCGGAGGCCGCTCGTTTTTTGCAAAGTGCCTCCAGCGGCCACAGACGATCAACCGTGTTGTTCTGCGTGCTTCTTCGATGCATGCTCGTGGTGCTCAGTGGCGTGTAGGGAATGCCCGTGCGCCACCTTCGAGTGGTGCGCGGCTTTTTCGTGGTCGCCGGCCTTGGCGTGCTTTGCCGCTTCGCGGTGGTGCTTTGCCGCGTGCTCATGGTGTTCGGCGGCTTTTTCGTGGTGCTCATGAATCTCGTGTGTCGTCATTGTCGGCTCCCGGTGAAACCTGCGTTGCAACTGGAGCATCGGCCGCAGCGATGAACTATTTACGACGGCAGCAAGACACGAAACTGTCACGCGGACCGCTCGGCTGGCGAAAATGAAATGAGTTCCATCAACGCTCGTCGCACCGCTTCAATAACGGCGCTCCAGTCAGCAAACTGCGGTTGCCTGAAAAGCCGCGCGGTCGGATACCACGGCGAGTCGGCACGCTTGCGCAGCCAACGGAAATCGGCAGCGAACGGCAGCAGCACAAACAGCGGCTTGCCCAACGCGCCGGTGAGATGCGCCACCGCGGTATCGACCGCGATCACGAGATCGAGCGCCGCAATCGCGGCGGCGGTATCGGCGAAGTCGGTGAATTGCTGGCCGATGGACAGGATGTCGGTTCGCTGCGCCAGCAGCGGCGCGTCGCTCTCGCGCACGTCGTGTTGCAGGCTGACGAATTGGACATCCGGAAGATCGAGCAGCGGTGCCAGCGCTTCGAGGCGCATCGAGCGATTGATGTCATTGTCGTGCGCCCGCTCGCCGGCCCAGACCAGGCCGATCAGCGGCCGACATCGCGGCAGGCGCGCGCGCCAGGACGCAACTCTGTGCTGCAGGGGCGCCAAGTAAGGAACGGATGCCGGAATTGTTTCCAGGTCGGTGCCGAAAGCGAGCGGCAGACTGGGCAGCGGACAATGCAAGTCGAAGGGCGGCAATTGCGCCCCGCGCCCGAGCACGGCCGCGATTCCAGGCATGTCGGACACCAGTGGTGCCAATGGCGGCTGTACTTCGACGAGGACGCGGGCGCCGCGCGCGGCAACGAGCGGCGCATAGCGCACGAACTGGATCGTGTCGCCGAAACCCTGCTCGGCGTGCAGCAAAATAGTTTTGCCGGCGAGCGGCTGCTCGCCGAGCCACAGCGGCGCCGCCAGCTTGCGGCGCTGCGGCGTGAATGCGCCGCCGCGGCGCCATTCATAACCGCGCCAGCCGCCGGCAAAATCGCCGAGGTAGAGCCGCACGCCGGCCTCGACAAATCGCGCCGGCGCGAAATCCGGTTGCGCGGCAATGGCGCGCGCGGCGCTCATCAGCGCCTCTTGCGGCCGGTCGAGCCGGCGCAGCGCGATGGCGCGATTGGTATGCAGCTGTGCGTTGTCCGGCACGATTTTCAGCGCGCGATCGTAGGCGGCAAGCGCCTCTTCCGGCCGGTTGAGCTTGAACAGCGCGTTGCCCAAATTACCGAGCGCATCAAGGCAGTCCGGATCGGCCTTGAGCGCGCGGAGAAATTCATCGCGCGCTTCGGTCGGCCGTCGCAATTCCAACAGGGCCACGCCGCGGCCGTTGCGCAGCTCAGCAGCGTCGGGCGCGAGGCGCAGTCCGGCGTCATAAATCGCCAGCGCCTCCTCGAAGCGGCGCTTGATGTGCAGCGCAAGCCCGAGCGCCGCATAACCCTCGCAGGGCAGTTCAGGTCGCTGTTTCCCGGATGCGGCGTAGCCGGCAGCGGTGCGCCGCTGATCCGGGATCGTCCCGACCTCGGCGTCCGTAACGATCCCGGGTCTGCGGCGCACCACTGCGCTTCGCTCCGTGCTGCGCTGCGCCCGGGAAACGTCGCCTTTTCCGCCCGCGCCAACGACTTCAATCCTTAACGCTCCGTAGCCAAGCGTGGTAAACAATTGTTTAAAGTCTTGGGAGCCGCCGCCATCGACTTCACCCTTTCCGAGCTGCAGCTGTCGCTGCGCGACGCGGTGGAGAAAATCTGCGCGCGCTTTGGCGACGAGTATTGGCTGGCGCGCGACCGCGACAAAAAGTTTCCCGAAGAGTTTCGCGGCGCGCTGGCCGCCGACGGCTGGCTCGGCATCGCCATCCCGCAGGCTTTTGGCGGCGCCGGCCTCGGCATTGCCGATGCCGCGATCATGATGGAAACCATCGCCCGCTCCGGCGCCGGCTTTTCCGGCGCGTCGGCCGTGCACATGAACATTTTCGGGCTCAATCCGGTCGTGGTGTACGGCAGCGAGGAGCAGAAAAAGCGCATGCTGCCGCCGATCGCTGCCGGCAAGGACAAAGCATGCTTCGCGGTGACCGAGCCGAATGCCGGCCTGCAAACGACCAAGCTGCAGACGCGCGCCGAACGCCGCGGCGACCGCTACGTCATCAACGGCGCCAAGATCTGGATCTCGACGGCACAGATCGCCGACAAGATGCTGATCCTCGCCCGCACCACGCCGCTCGAGGAAGTGCGCAAACCGACCGACGGCCTGAGCTTATTCTACACCGCGCTCGACCGCCGCTGCGTCGAAGTGCACGAGATCGACAAGATGGGCCGCGCCGCGGTTGATTCCAATCAGCTGTTCATCGACGGCTTGGAAGTGCCGATCGAGGACCGTATCGGCGACGAAGGCGCCGGTTTCAGATACATCCTCGACGGCATGAATCCGGAGCGCATTCTGGTCGGCGCCGAAGCGGTCGGGCTCGGCCGCGCCGCGTTGCGCAAGGCGGCGGCCTACGCCAAGGAGCGCGTCGTGTTCGACCGGCCGATCGGACAGAACCAGGCGATCCAGCATCCGCTGGCGCAATGCTGGATGGCGCTCGAAGCCGCCGAACTCATGGTGTTCAAGGCGGCTTCTTTATATGACGGCGGGCAAGCGTGCGGCCCGGCCGCCAACGCCGCCAAATATTTGGGCGCCGAAGCCGGCTTCAAAGCCTGCGAGACCGCATTGATGACCCACGGCGGTTACGGCTACGCCAAGGAATTTCACGTCGAACGCTATTTCCGCGAAAGCCTGATCCCGCGCCTCGCCCCGGTCTCGCCGCAGCTCATTCTCTGCTTCATCGCGGAGAAAGTGCTGGGAATGCCGAAGTCATATTAGGCGGGCGAATGGCGAGTGGCGAATAGCGAATGAATCTTTCCATTCGCTATTCGCTACTTGCTATTTGCTATTTGCTGTTCGCCATTCGCTCGTCACTCCGGTGGCGCAGGGATCGCAAGTCCGATATCGTTCGCCGTCTGCCGACGCGGCGAAGGAGCAAGGGAATGGAAACGCGGGTGTTCGGACGCAGCGGCATGCGGCTTTCACTGCTCGGCTTCGGTTGCGGCGCGGTCGGCGGGCTGATGGTGCGCGGCGATGCCGCCGACCAGGAGCGCACCGTCGCGCGCGCCCTTGCCGCGGGCGTGAACTACTTCGACACCGCGGTGCAATACGGCAACGGCGAATCGGAAAAAAATCTCGGCCGCCTCTTGCGCAAGCTCAAACCGGCCGACCTTGCCGTCGGCACCAAGGTGCGGCTCCAAAGCGCCGACTTCGGCCGCATCGCCGCCGCGGTGACGCAATCGCTCGACGGCAGTCTTTCGCGGCTGCGCCGCGACCACGTCGATATCTTTCACCTGCACAACGCCGTCACCGAAAATGGCGGCGGCGAAGCGTTGAGCGTCCGCCAGGTGCTCGATGAAGTGGTGCCGGCCTTCGCGCAGCTGCGCGCCGCCGGCAAGACGCGCTTTCTCGGGCTGACCGCAGTGGGCGAGACCGCGGCGCTGCAGCAGGTGATCGACACGCGCGTCTTCGACAGCGCGCAGGTGGTCTACAACATGCTCAATCCGTCGGCGGCCGAGGTTTTGCCGCCCAACTATCCGGCCCAGGATTATGGACTGCTGTTCGAGCACACGAAGGCGGCCGGCGTCGGCGTGGTCGGCATCCGCGTGCTCGCCGGCGGCGCGCTGTCGGGCTCGGCGGCGCGGCATCCGATCGCGAGCCCGCCGCCCGAGCCGATCGGCTCGAGCTTCAGCTACGCAGCCGACGTGGCGCGAGCGAGCCGCCTTGCGCCGCTCGTTGCCGAAGGCTTTGCCGCGAGCCTGACCGAAGCCGCCACGCGGTTTGCGCTGTCGCATCCGGCGATGGGCACGATTTTGGTCGGGATCGCAACGCCGCAACAGTTCGAGGACGCGCTCGCCGCGGTCCAAAAAGGCCCGCTGCCGCCCGCCGCGCTGCAACGGCTGGCGACGCTGCGGCAGGAATTTATTGGCGAGGCGCGGTGAAAGGACGCGAAGCGCGCTGCAAAGTCCGTTCCTGGGTCTGCAGACGGCCGCGCCGGGCTCAGATCGTTGCGTAAGCCCCAAATCGCTATTATAGGTAGTTGACGGTCACGGGGGCGCTGTCATGGGTCTGCTTCAAACGTACGATCCTCCGGCGCGAATGTCGGACTTCGATTCGATTCGTGGGCAACGCGAGGCGTGGCACGACTTCGTTCTGAAGGCATTCCAGGTCAGCATCCAGATCGAGCGGCAACAGCTCGAAAAACAGAACGGCGGCAAACCTGTCACTCCGCAGATTTATTCTGCCGCGCTCTATGATCCCGGTGGTCCCCTCGTCGAGCAGGCCGTCGTTTGGAATGCCTTTCCCAAGGAGCTGTTGCGGCGCTACGGCCGAGACCGCGCCTTAGTCGAGGCTGACCGGTTGTGGCCGTTGTCGGCATACGATTATGATTGGCGATACGATCCTGCTGTTCCCGCCGACACCGGCATCGAACTGCCCAACAATCAGATCCCCACTGACTCATACTTTTATCGGCCGACGGTGGAATATTGCGAGTGGCATGTGGACCGTGAGCCGCATTCCGGCCGCGTCCGGCGCGTCACCTTCACTTCGGAACCGCCGGAATACTGGCAGGCGATGTTCGGTGGCGCGGTCTATTTCGACACCGTCAACAAAACCCACTTCGTGAATTTTCCCGGCGACCAAAAGCTGCTGCTCGACCTGTATCGCAAGCTTGTGGATCCGAACATCGCGCTGCCCGATCTTCTGGTCGACGAGCCGTTTATTTCGCCCTTCGGGCCGCCGCCGTCCGGACAACTCAAGAAAGGCGACTATAATCCACACAATAAATGGAACACCACGCATGGCATCGTCCATCTATCGGCGCCGCCTAATGCCCTGATTGCCGAGATAATGCTCGCCGCCGACGCGACCATTTTGTACGAGGACAGGTGGGGCAATCCGGTCGTTGATCCAGATGCTCTGATTTCGGGAGCGGACATCGGCGGTCCAAACAGAAACAGCGACCCGACGATTTCAGCCACGGTCAACGCGCTCGCACGCGCAGGCGCGATGATCACCTTGGCGAACCCCGTCGGCCTTTACATGGACCACATCGATCTGGCCGGGTGGGAAGTCCCCGGCGGTATTGCCGCTACGGACTGCGTCCGCGTCGTTCGCGGACAGGACCGTTTGATCGAGCGCCTTGTCGTTGAAGTACCGACGGATGAATTCGATATTTCGGATATTCGAATCGGCGGTTTTCCGGTCATCTTTGGCGGACAAATTGCCGAATGCATCACGGTGAAGCTGATCGGCGTGGCGGCGGCGCTCGGATCGGCTCACATCGGCCCGATCAAGCTACCGGATGTAGGCTATGTCGATCCGGCAAATGCGCGCGAGATATTCGCCGGGGGTCGCCGCGGCGTTCCGGTCGGAACAGTACCGGCCTTCCTCTACGAGAGCGGCGAGGTCGCGAAGGAGGTATCGCGTGTGCGGCGGCGACCGAAATTCGCAGCGAGGGCGG
>JASHSE010000434.1 GCA_030036975.1 Xanthobacteraceae bacterium
CCGCCGCCCGGCGCGGCGCCGACGTAAATGGTGATGGTCTTGCCCTGAAAGAACAGGCTCGGCTCGGCGTGAATAAGGGCCGGACGGCAGGCCAGCGCTGCGATGAGCGCAACAGCGAGCGAAAGCCTCGACACTCCTCTCATGAGGCAACACCAAGCCGACGTGCATGATCCGGCGTTGATTGCATCTTGCCACAAATTCCTGCGGCAGGAATAGGGCTATAGGAGCCATGCTCGTTGGCTTGGGCCTCGACAACGCGCACGATCGCATGCTGGATGTCGTTTCTCGTGATGCGCAGGAACGCGCGCGTGAGCGCGTGTCCTTGGGCCTTGGTGAAAAGGCCGCTGATATAGTCCGGCGACGGTGGTTCGCGATGCTTCTTTGGTCCGGCAGTCGCGCGCGCCGGATCATCCTGGAAGCTACACCCCCAAATGCCGGTGCAGCACGTCCGGGCGGTCGCGCAGCTCCTGGGCGGTGCGCTGCTCGACGATGTGGCCGTTGTTGATGATGTAGGCGCGGTCGGCGAGCAGCATGGCGGCGGAGATGTTCTGCTCGACCAAAAGAATGGTCTGGCCATCCTCGGCGAGCTTGCGGCAAGTGGCGAGCAAGTTTTGCACGATGACCGGCGCCAAGCCCTCGAACGGCTCATCGAGCAGCAACAGTTTCGGCTCGCGCACCAGCGCGCGCGCGATCGCCAGCATCTGCTGTTCGCCGCCGGACAGATCGGTGCCGCGGCTGCCCCGGCGCTCCTTGAGCCGCGGAAACATGGCGTAGACGCGCTCCAGCGGCCAGCGGTTCGGGGCCGTCAGCCCGGCGAGGATGATGTTGTCCTCGACGTTGAGGCTGCCGAAGATGCGGCGGTCTTCGTGGACGAGCTGCATGCCGGCGCGCGCGATGTCGTGGCTCTTCTTGCCGGCGATCTCGGCGCCGTCGAACCGGATCGAGCCGGCGCGCGGCGTTACCACACCCATCAGGCTTTTGAGCGTCGTGCTTTTGCCGGCGCCGTTGCGGCCGAGCAGCGCCACCACCTCGTGGCGCTCGACGTTAAGCGACACGTCGAAGAGGATGTGCGAATCCTCGTAATAGGAGTTCAGGCCCTGGACCTCGAGCAGGCTCATGCCGCGCGCACTCCGCCGAGATACGCCTCCTGCACCGCCTTGTTGCCCTTGATCTCGGTCGGCGTGCCTTCGACCAGCACGCGGCCTTCCTGCAGGACGGTGACGCGCTCGACCAATTCGAACAGCGAATCCATGTCGTGGTCGATGATGATCATGGTGCGGCCCTGGCCGATCGATTTAAGGAGCTTGACCATCTCGATGCGCTCGGCGGGACTCATGCCGGCGAGCGGCTCGTCGAGCAACAACAGGCTTGGCGCGCTCGCCAGCGCCAGGCCGACTTCGAGGCGGCGCTTTTCGCCGTAGGCGAGCGCGGCGACGGGGCGCTCGGCGCGGTCGGTCAGATCGACCAGTTCAAGCGTATGGCCAACCTGCTCGGCGAGGCCGGGGATGTTGCGCAGGCTGCGGAACATGTCGAGCCGAAACTTGCCGCGCCGCTCGGCGAGCGCGGCGATGGTCACGTTGTCGCGCACGGTGAGCCGGGTGAACAGCTGGTTGACCTGATAGCTCTTGGTCAGGCCGAACTGGCAGACGTCGGTCACGGTCATGCCGGTGATGTCGCGACCGCGAAACACGATGCGGCCGGAGGTCGGCGCCATCTCGCAGGTCAGCATCTTGAAGAACGTGGTCTTGCCGGCGCCGTTCGGTCCGATGATGCCGCGCCGCTCGCCGCGCTCGACGGCAAAGTCGATGCCGCTGTTGGCGACGAGGCCGCCGAACCGCTTGGTCAGTCCGGTCGCCTGGAGAATGGGACCGGAATATTCGCGGTCCTTGCGACGCAGCGCCGGCATCGCCGCGGGCACCGGCTCCCCGGCGACCGCCAAACGCGTCAGCTTCTCCTCCGCCGGCGTGAGGACGGGAAGCGGCGGCGGCGCTACCGCCGGCTCGGCCTTTTTGCCGGCCCGCTCGGCGACCAGCGTGCAGGCGTTCTTGAGGCCGCCGACCAGGCCGCGGCGCAGGAAACAGACCAGAAGGACGAAGACGAGGCCCAGCACCAGCTTCCAGGTGGCGCCGAGGTGCAGCGCGTTCTGCAGAAAATCGCTCAGATAGAGCCAGACGGCGGCGCCGACGAGCGGGCCGAACAGCGTGCCGGCGCCGCCGATCGCCGTCTGCATGACGAGCTGGCCGGATGTATCGAAGGTGAACGCGTCGGGCGGCATGAAGGCCTGCAACACGCCAAGCAGTCCGCCGGCAAACCCCGCATAGGCGGCGGCGACGACGAAAGCGGTCAGCTTGTAGCTATGGATGTTGTGGCCGACCGCCGAGGCGCGCAGCGGATTGTCGCGGATCGCGCTCAGGATGACGCCGACCGGCGAGCGCACAATGCGCAGCGCGATCACCATGCCGACAAAAAACCAGAACGCCAGGAAGCCGTAGAGCGAGCGGTCGCTATCGAAGTGCAGGACGGTAAAGCCGAGATTGATGACCGGGGTCGGCACGCCGGGCAGGCCGTTCTCGCCGCCGGTATACGCCGACAGCGGATTGAACTCGACGAAATAAAACACTTCGGCG
The DNA here is from genome assembly GCA_030036975.1 of Xanthobacteraceae bacterium. Classification (GTDB taxonomy): domain Bacteria; phylum Pseudomonadota; class Alphaproteobacteria; order Rhizobiales; family Xanthobacteraceae; genus BOG-931. The sequence continues at coordinate 2,628 of JASHSE010000434.1, forward strand.
ATCGCCACGGTGATCATGGCGAAGTAGATGCCGGTACGCCGCAGCGCGATCAGCCCGATCAGGTAACCAACGACAGCCGCCGCGATCGTGCCGATGAACAGGGCCGCGGTGACGTTG
>JASHSE010000046.1 GCA_030036975.1 Xanthobacteraceae bacterium
TGGATCACGACTGCGCCGACCGACTTAGCCGTGGTCGACGCCTGGATGCCGGTCGACCAATATATCGGCGGCATCGAGCACGCGATCCTGCACCTGCTCTATAGCCGCTTCTTCACCCGCGCCATGGCGGCGACCGGACATGTCGGGCTCGACGAGCCGTTCGCCGGCCTGTTCACGCAAGGGATGGTGGTGCACGAAACCTTCCGCCGCCAGAACGGCGAGTGGGCGGCGCCGGCGGAAGTCAAGATCGAAAGCAACGGCGACGCGCGCCGCGCGGTTCTGATCGCGACCGGCGAGGAGGTCGAGATCGGCCCGATCGAGAAAATGTCGAAGTCGAAGCGCAACACGGTGGACCCCGACGACATCATCGGCGAATACGGCGCCGACGTCGCGCGCTGGTTCATGCTGTCGGATTCGCCGCCGGAGCGCGACGTGGAGTGGACCGAACGCGGCGTGCAGGGCGCCGCGCGCTTCGTGCAGCGGCTGTGGCGGCTGGTGAACGAAGCGGGCGAAATCGGCCGCAGCGCGCCGGCGACGCGCCCAGCGCAGTTTTCGCCGGCCGCGACCGCGCTGCGCAAGGCGACCCACAAGGCGCTGGCCGCGGTCGGCGACGACGTCGAGAAGCTGCACTTCAACGTGTGCGTCGCGCATATCTACGAGTTCGCCAATGCGCTCACCGCCGCGATCGGCGACATCGACATGCAAGAGATTGCGCCCGACCTGCGCTGGGCGATGCGCGAGGCCGCCGACATTCTGGTGCAGCTGTTTGCCCCGATGATGCCGCACCTTGCCGAGGAGTGCTGGGCCGCGCTCGGCCAAAGTACCGGTCGTGACACGCTGGTGGCGGAAGCGCCGTGGCCGGCGGTCGAGCGCGAATTGCTGGTCGAGGACACCATTACGCTGCCGGTACAAATCAACGGCAAGAAGCGCGCCGAAGTCGCCGTGCCGCGCGATGCCGGCAACGCCGAAATCGAAACCGCGGTCCTTGCGCTCGACGCGGTGGAAAAAGCGCTCGACGGCAAGACGCCCAAGAAGGTGATCATCGTGCCCAAGCGCATCGTCAACGTGGTGGCGTGAATATTTATTCGTCATGCCCGGGCTTGACCCGGGCATCCATGTGGCCTCAACGCAGCATGGATTGCCGGGTCAAGCCCGGCAATGACGAATGAGGAATGCTAATGCAGCGGAACCCGATCTGAGAAGCCCTCAGCTCATGGTCGCGATCAAACCGTCAGAGGTCGATGCGTTCGTCGCCCGTCCCGATCGGACGCGGCCGGTGGTGCTGGTGTTCGGCCCGGATGCCGGCCTGGTCAGCGAACGGGTCAACGCCTTGATCAAGAGCGCGATCGACGATCCGAACGATCCGTTCGCGCTGGCGCGGCTCGAGGGCGAGGAGCTGACAGCCGAGCCGTCGCGCCTCGTCGAGGAGGCGCAGACCGTGCCGCTGTTCGGCGGCAAGCGCGCGGTGTGGGTCAAGGCTGGCAGCCGCAACATCGCGGCTGCGGTCGAGGCGCTGCTTGCGTTCCGCGACAACGACTGCCGGGTCGTCATCGAGGCCGGCGACCTACGCCGCAACGCGCCGCTGCGCACGCTGGTCGAACGCGCCAAGAACGCGGCGGCGCTGCCCTGCTATACCGACGACGAGCGGTCGCGCGCGCGCCTGATCGACGACGAAATGCACAGCGCCGGGCTCACGCTGGCGCCCGATGCGCGTGCCATGCTGCTGCCGCTCCTCGGCGGCGACCGCGCCGCCTCGCGCAACGAGGTGCGCAAACTCGCCCTCTACGCACGCGGCGCAAAGCAGGTGACCGTCGAGGACGTCGCCGCGGTGGTCGCCGATGCGTCGGCGCTGGCGATCGACGACATCGTCGATGCGGCTTTCGCTGGAAAACCGGCGGAACTCGAAAGAGAGCTCGCCAAGGCGCGCACCGCCGGCATGCCGGCCGGATCGATCTTCTTTGCCGCGCAGCGCCAAGTCGCGCAGCTGCACCGCTGGCGCACCGCGATCGAAGCGGGCGAGAATTTTTCGGTCGACAGCGCGATGCCGCCGGCACAGTTCCGCCGCAAAGACTCAGTGAGGACGGCACTCAATCTGTGGGCCGCGCGGCGTCTCCTTGCCGCCATGGCGGAGCTTGCCGAAGCGGTTCTCGAATCGCGGCGCAACGGTGCGCTCGCCGACACCGTTGCGGAGCGCGCTCTGCTGTCGATCGCCGTCAAGGCGCGGCGCGGCAGGGAATGAGGCTCATACGAAATCCAGCTGATGAGTTCGCCGTCATTCCCGCGCCAGCGGGAATCCAGCGCTCAAAGGCTGGGTGCCGCTGCTGTCGCGCGCTGGCGCGGGGACGAGCGGCCATTGGCGCGTCGGCGACAGTCCTGTTACTGTACCATCTCGCCGTGCAGCGCGAGGTCGAGGCCGCCGCGCTCGACGTCCTCGCTGACCCGCAGCCCGATGGTCAGGTCGACGATCTTCAAGATGATCAGCGTCACCACCGCGTCGTAGACGAACACGGTGACGACGCCGATGCACTGGTTGAGGATTTGGCCGCCATTGCCCTCGATGGCGCCTGCGGTGCCGCCGTAGGCCGCGACCGCGAACACGCCGGTCAGGATGGCGCCCGCCGCGCCGCCGAGCGCGTGCACGCCGAACGTATCGAGCGCGTCGTCATAGCCGAAATAGCGCTTCAGCCCGGTGCAGCCCCAGTAGCAGATGATGCCGGCGGCGATACCGATGCAGAACGCGCCGACCGGACCGACAAAACCCGAGGCCGGGGTGATGGCGACAAGTCCCGCCACGGCGCCCGAGCAGATGCCGATCACCGTCGGCTTGCCGCGCAGCAACCACTCGACCAGCATCCAGGTGAAGCCGGCAGTGGCGGTGGCGATGTGCGTCACCGCCATGGCCATGCCGGCCTGCATGCCGGCGCTCACTGCCGAGCCGGCGTTGAAGCCGAACCAGCCGACCCACAGCAGCGCGGCGCCGATCATGGTGAGCACCATGTTGTGCGGTGGACCGATGTCTTTGCGCTTGCCCAGCATCAGCGCCGCCATCAGCCCGGCGGTGCCGGAATTGACGTGCACCACCGTGCCGCCGGCGAAATCGAGCACGTGAAATTTCGCGTCCGGATTGGCGCTGTTGAAGATACCGTCCGGTCCCCAGACCCAATGGGCAACCGGCGAATAGACGAAGATCGTCCACAGCCCGATGAACCACAGCATCGCCGAAAATTTCATGCGCTCGGCGATCGAGCCCGCGATCAGGGCCGCGGTGATGATGGCGAAGGTCAGCTGGAACATCGAATACACGGTTTCGGGGATGGTCGGCGCCAGCGGATTGGGCGTGCCGATGTTTTGCGCCACGCCGGCTTTGAACGTGTTGCTGACAATGTTCTGTAAGAAGGCGCGGTCGAAGCCGCCGATGAACGGCGTGCCGCCGCGGAACGCGATGCTGTAGGTGAACACGAACCACAGGATGCTGACCAGACAGGTAATGGCGAAGCTCGTCATCACCGTGTCGCCGACGTTCTTCTTGCGCACCATGCCGCCGTAGAACAGTGCCAGGCCCGGGATCGTCATCATCAGCACGATGGCCATCGAGGTCAGCATCCAGGCGGTGTCGCCGGAATTGGGCGTGCAGTTTTCCGTGATCTTCACGCCGTCGCAGGCCTGCGGCGCGGCGGCAGCAGCAGCAGCCGGCACGGATGCCGCATTCCCTGCCGGCGCGGCCTGCCCCTGCGCATAGGACGAATTGAACGCCGGGAGGGCCAGCGCGAGCGCCAGCAGCAGCGCAACGGCAAGCGCGGCGAGCCCGGGAAATTTCTTCGATGTCATGTCTTGAACTCCTGCGGGAGAGAATTCGCCCGGCGCTACAGCGCCGCCGCGTCGGATTCACCGGTGCGGATGCGGATGGCGTGGTCGAGCGCGGTGACAAAAATCTTGCCGTCGCCGATCTGGCCGGTCTTGGCCGCCGCCGCGATGGTTTCGACCACCTTGCCGACCTGATCGGCCGGGCAGGCGACTTCGAGCTTGATCTTGGGGAGGAGGCTGACCGCGTATTCGGTGCCGCGATAGACTTCGGTGTGGCCCTTTTGCCGGCCGTAGCCTCTGACCTCGGTGACGGTCAGGCCCTGGACGCCGATGCTGCCCAGCGCATCGCGGACTTCATCGAGCTTGAACGGCTTGATGACCGCCATGACGATCTTCATTCCGCCTTCCTCCTCCGGGCATTTCAGTCCGCGGCCGGGCCGCGCGAAGCGGTCGCCGATGCCACCCAATCAAGCGCCGTGCCAGTTCGGCCGATCGGCGTTAAGGCTTTGGCGGATCAAGGCGATGGCGCCGCGGCGGCACGTGGGTCTGTGGCCATCCGGCGGCGACGCGCTGCCGCCGCACACGAG
>JASHSE010000435.1 GCA_030036975.1 Xanthobacteraceae bacterium
CCGAGCGGGTGAAAAAGATCGTTGTGGAGAATCTCGGCGTCGATGCCGACAAGGTCACGGAAAACGCCAGCTTCATCGAAGATCTTGGCGCAGACAGCCTCGATACCGTCGAGTTGGTCATGGCGTTCGAAGAAGAATTCAATTGTGAAATCCCCGACGATACCGCGGAAACCATTTTGACCGTCGGCGACGCCATCAAATTTCTCGAAAAAAACGCGAAAAGCTGACTTTCGAGCGCTGCTGCCCCGTCCCTGCATGAATTTGGTCTACGCGCGTCGAATCTGCACAAGCGGTCGTGCGGAATGGCTTGTTGCGCGCCGCTATTGTGCGGGCCTGCCGCAAATCGCTAGGTTTGATCCGCGCCGGGATTGCGCCGCCCTGGCGGAGGGCCGCTGATGCGCCGTGTTGTCGTCACCGGGCTTGGCATGGTCACCCCGCTTGCCTGCGGTGTCGAGGCGACCTGGAAGCGCCTGCTCGCGGCGGAAAGCGGCATCAAGCGCATCGAGAAATTCGAGGTCGCCGACATCACCAGCCAAATTGCCGGCCAAATTCCGCGCGGCGACGGCAGCGGCGGCACATTCAACGCCGACCAATGGATGGAGCCGAAGGAACAGCGCAAGGTCGACGACTTCATCATTTTTGCCATGAGCGCCGCAACTCAGGCGCTCGACGATGCCGACTGGCATCCGCGTCAATACGAGGATCAGATTACCAGCGGCGTGCTGATTGGCGCGGGCATCGGCGGCGTCGAGGGCATCGCCGAGACCGCGATCCTGTTGCGCGATCGCGGGCCGCGCCGGGTATCGCCGTTTTTCATTCCCGGCCGAATCATCAATCTTGCCTCGGGCTACGTTTCGATCGCGCACGCGCTCAAAGGGCCCAACCACGCTGTCGTCACGGCATGTTCGACCGGGGCTCATGCCATCGGCGATGCAGGCCGCCTGATCGCGCTCGGCGACGCCGACGTCATGGTAGCCGGCGGCGCGGAATCCCCAGTCAACCGTATTTCGCTCGCCGGCTTTGCCGCCTGCCGCGCGCTGTCGACTGGGTTCAACGACACGCCCGAACGCGCTTCGCGGCCCTACGATCGCGACCGCGACGGCTTTGTGCTGAGCGAAGGCGCCGGCACCGTCGTGCTCGAGGAATACGAGCACGCCAAGCGCCGCGGCGCCCGCATCTACGCCGAACTCGTCGGCTATGGCCTGTCCGGCGACGCTTACCATATCACCGCGCCTGCGGAGGACGGCGACGGCGCGGTGCGTTGCATGAAGGCGGCGATCCGCCGTGCCGGCATCGCGGCGGAGGACATCGACTATATCAACGCCCATGGCACGTCGACGCCGCTCGGCGATGAGATCGAGTTGAAGGCCGTCGAACGGCTGGTCGGCAACGTCGCCGGCCGTATTGCCATGTCATCGACCAAATCCGCGATCGGGCATCTGCTCGGTGCCGCCGGCGCCGTCGAGGCCATCTTTTGTCTTCTCGCCATCCGCGATCAGGTGGTGCCGCCGACCATCAATCTCGACAATCCATCCGTCGCTACGGCGCTCGACCTGGTGCCGCACCGCGCAAAAAACCGACCGGTCAACACCGTGCTGTCGAATTCGTTCGGATTTGGCGGCACCAATGCCAGCCTGGTGTTCCGCCGCCTGGCCGATTAGCGGATCATCACCCTTTCGCCATATTTGCTCCGCACTCGCCTGCGATCCACAAAGCGTGCCAGCCTTGCGATCGTTCCGCTGGGCAGACGCAAGAGGATGTGCGAGCATTCGTCAACGCCGGGTGGGGCCGGTCTGCATCTCAATCATGCATCTCGATCAAAAGGACATGGCGCGGTGACGGATACCGGTACACCGCCGAGGAACGGCGAGCGGCCCGCGCCACGTGGACGTGGGGCCGCGGAGCGCCCCGCCGATCCAATCGATCCGAAATTGCGTTCCGGCGCGAAGCCGCCGGCTGCGGCGGCCGCCACGGCCGCCGAGCGGCTTGCTAATAGTGGCACAACAACTGCAACGGCTACGCCAATGCAGCAGCGGCCATCCGATGCGGCGCTGCCGGCGCGCGCCGCCGCAAAGCCGGCGTCGCCGCGTACGCCGGCGCCGCTGGCGGGCGTTGCTGCAGGGCCCAACAATTCGAAGCCCGTTGTTGGCGCGGGCGAGCCGTTGTCGCCGCTCTCGCAATCACTGCTTAACGGCATGGCGGCGGCGCCAAATCCTGGCCAACGCGGCGAACCCAAACGCATCAATCCGCGCAGCCCGCGCGCGGCGCTCGAGCCGGACCGCGTCGAGATACCGGTGAGCCGCTCCAAGCGCGCGCGGCATCCGCTGGTGATCGTCGGCAATGCCATCATCAGCATTTTCCTGATCGTGGCAGTCGCCGCCGGGTACGTGCTCTACATCGGCAAGCAGCGCTTTGACGCGCCGGGGCCGTTGCAGCAGGACCGCATCGTCAACATCCCGCGCGGCTCCGGGATCCGCGACATCACCGACGTGCTGTCGCGCGAGGGTGTGATCGACCAGTCCTGGGTTTTCATCGGCGGCGTGCTGCTGCTCAAAGCGCGGGAAGGATTGAAAGCCGGCGAATACCAATTCAAGGCGCATGCCAGCCTGAGCGACGTGGTCTCCACCATCAGCGAGGGCAGGGTGGTGGTGCATCAGATCAGCATTCCGGAGGGTTTGACCTCGGAGCAGATCGTCGCGCGATTGATGGCCGACGACGTGCTGACCGGAAACATCGATGAAATCCCCCCTGAAGGCTCGATGCTGCCGGACACCTACAGCTTCACCCGCGGCATGACCCGGGCGCAGATGATCGTGCACATGCAGCACGCCCAGCAGCGGCTGGTGAAGGAAATCTGGGAGCGCCGCTCGCCCGATCTGCCGCTGAAAACTCCGGAGCAGCTCGTCATTCTCGCTTCGCTGGTGGAGAAAGAGACCGGTAAGCCGGAAGAGCGCACGCGCATCGCCGCGGTGTTCGTCAATCGGCTCAAGCAAAAAATGCGTCTGCAGTCGGATCCGACCATCATTTATGGACTGGTCGGCGGCAAAGGCACGCTTGGCCGCCCGATC
>JASHSE010000436.1 GCA_030036975.1 Xanthobacteraceae bacterium
CAGCAGGACGACAACAGGTGGCCTGTCGATCCCAAGCTTGTCGCGGCGGTCAAGCGCAAGATCGCAGAGCTGACGGACTTACCCGGCATACGGGCGACCGCCGCCACCGTTGAAGCTGAGTACGCTGGCTTGATTGCCCGCTATAGCGTCCACCACGGACTTGCCGATCTCTACGAACAATTACGGCGCCGGCATGCTTAATTGGCCACCACTGAGAACCGGCCTTTCACAGGTGAGCACTTGATGGATGCAAGGGTCCCCCGGTCGTCTCCAGGGGAAAGTCGGATTCGTCTCGGCGCGACCACGCGGTTTACCCACGCGCGAAATGCGTTATTGTGCGTCGTCTGGTTTCATCCAGATGATTGGCGAAGAACTGGATGAGTTGACGTGCGCACGTGGTTCGGACAGCGTCGGCCCGAAGTCTCCGTCGTCGTCGTCATTCATAACATTCCCCGCGAAGCCCCGCGGACGTTATTGTCGCTGTCAGCCGTCTACCAGCGTCACATCAACGCCGAGGATTACGAGGTCATTGTCGTCGACAATGGTTCGAACCCTGGGCTCGATCCGAAATTTCTACGCGGCCTCAAAGGCAACTTTCGTTTGCTCCGCATCGATCCGGCGCCATCATCACCGGCGCCTGCTGTCAATCGCGGGCTCGCGGCGGCGAGCGGCGCTGTTATTGGAATGATGATCGATGGCGCTCGCATCGCAACTCCGGGACTTCTGCACTTCGCTCGCCACGGTGCCCGACTCTTCGAAGCCGCGGTAGTGGCGGTACCGGGCTGGTATCTCGGCTACGATTTTCAGCGCTGGGCCCTGCTGGCGGGCTACGATCAGGCGCGCGAAGACGCGTTGCTCAGCTCAATCGATTGGCCCCGCGATGGCTACCGCCTGTTCGAGATCGGTACTTTGGACGAATCCTCAGTCGAGGGATGGCTGCTGCCGATCGCCGAGACCAACGCGCTGTTCATGCGGCGCGAATTGTGGGACCTGCTGCAAGGTTTGGATGAACGTTTTGATTTTCCCGGTGGTGGCCTTGTCAATCTCGACACCTATGCACGTGCCCTGGAGATTCCAAATTCCCAACAGGTGTTGTTGCTCGGCGAGGGAACATTTCATCAAGTGCACGGGGGTGTCGCAACAAACCGACATCCCGAGCAAATGCCCGACAGCATGGCGAAATGGCTCAAACAGTATGAGCAAATTCGCGGCCGGCCCTATTCGATTCCGAACCCAGTGCGCCCGCCCATCTACATCGGCACCCTGCCTCGCCCGGCGCTGGCCCATTTCGTGCGCTCCGCCGTCGCACCGATCCGCGGTCACAACGCTCTGACTTTGGGCCCTGCATTCGAGCAGCAATTGTGGTCGTTGCAGCCCCCGATTCCAGCGGCTGATCGCACGATTGCCGCGCTCGTCAAACTGGCGCAGGAGCAATTCCGCTTGGGCCGATATCCCGCCGCCGTCAGCATCGCGCGCCTGGTCCGCGAACGGGCGCCGGACGAGCCTGAGCCGCAGCGGCTGCTCTCGCTCGTCGCCTGCGGGCTCGATCAGGGTCATCCCATGGAAGGCGAGTACTTTCTCGCTCTGGGAAAAGCCTACCAACTATTGGGCGACAGCGAGCGCGCCGCTTTCAACTATCGCAAAGCACTGACGTTCGATCGCAATCTCGTTGGCGCTTATCAGGGTTTGGCAACCCTGCGCATGCCCGGCGATCCTTATGACGTCTGGCTCGATCGCCTTTACATGTCTCGGGCGCCAGAGACCGTTATTGAAATCGGTGTGACTGAGGGCAAATCGCTCGCGCGCGTGCGCCCTCCGGCGTTAACCATCGGGGTCGACCCCGAGCCGAGGCTGATTTACCCATTGCAGACGCAAACGCACGTATTCCCCGAGACCAGCGACAAATTTTTCACCCGCCGCGGACCGGACGCGCTGCTGGCCGGCAGACCGCTTGATATCGCATTCATTGCCGGCCAGCGCCTGTTCGAGCAGGCGCTGAGAGATATTTCACGCCTTGAGGAATATTGCAGCCCAAGCTCGATCATCTTGTTGCACAACACCGTGCCGTTGGATGAGGCGACGCAAAGCCGGACCCGCGACACTGCGTTTTATACCGGCGACCTCTGGAAAACGGTGCTGTGCATCAAACATTATCGACCCGACATCGATATCTTCACGATCGCAACCCCTTGGAGTGGATTGACCGTGCTGACAAACCTCGATCCATCGTCGCGACTGCTTGCTGAAAAATATGAAGAGGCCGTCGCCAGATTCATCGACCTGCCCTATTGTGAGATCGAAAAAAAACTGCAGGCTGGGCTGAACCTGGTGCCGAATGATTGGCAGGCCGTCGAAGCGCGCCTGAAAGCAAGGCGAGTTCTTTAGACGCGCGAGGTCCCAATTGTGACTACGGCAGCACGGCAACTGTACCTCGACCTCCTTATCAGCACTTTGGCTAATACGATATATCAGGATGCGTCGACCCATCCCGAAAATGACGGACCCTTCAGGGGGGAGCTTAGAGCCGAGGGGCGCGACTGGCCCGCGATCGCGCATACGATGGTCGGCTTGCGCCGTCTGCAGAATCTCCGCGACTTGGCGCAGCGGACGCTTGATGAGGAAATTTGCGGAGATTTCATCGAAACCGGTGTTTGGCGCGGCGGCTGCTGCATTCTGATGCGCGGCGTTCTTGCGGCGAATGGCGTGAAGGACCGCAAGGTCTACGCCGCGGATTCGTTCGCCGGGCTTCCGCCTCCCGACCCGCAAAGCTATCCCCAAGACGATTCCTGGAATTTTCACCGTCACAAGGAGCTTGCGGTCTCGTTAAGCCAGGTGAAGAGCAATTTTGCCCGCTACGGTTTGCTCGACGGGCAAGTCATCTTCGTAGAGGGTCCGTTCAGGGACACTCTGCCGTCGCTCAAGGCGGGGCCGTTCTCGCTTATTCGCCTGGATGGCGATTGGTACGAATCGACTTACATTGCATTGGACGCGCTCTACCCGAAGCTCTCGCCGGGCGGCTTTGTGATCGTCGATGATTTCAACCTCATTCCACCTTGCCGGCAGGCGGTCATCGACTATCGTTCGCGCCATGAAGTCACCGCGGTTATGCACGACGTGGACTGGAACGCCAGTTGGTGGCAGAAGGAGTGAGTGCGGTTTTCCCCGTCCGCATGCGCATCGATCAAGGCGCGCCGGCGATGACAACGACCACGAAGATTCCGATCAGAGACGTCGAGTTGTGCCTGTGGGAGACGCTCGGCGATCGGCCCGCGAGCAGCGATCAATTGATCTACCTTCACAAAGACCGCGCATTTCTGCGTCGTCTCGAAGCTGTCGCAGCGCGGATCCAACCGAAACAGATGATCGAAATAGGTATTCTGGATGGCGGCAGTACGATTTACTGGCAGGATCGGTTTCAGCTGCAGCGCCTCATCGCATTCGACATCGAACCTGATGCGCCACACTTGCGCCGTTACCTTGAACGCCACAATCTCCAGGGAATTGTCCGCGCCAATTATGCAGTGGCCCAGGATGATGGCCCGGCGCTGCGAGCGGCCATCGCCAAACAGGCTGCCGGTCCCTTTGTCGATTTCATCGTCGACGACGCGTCGCATCAGCACGCGCAGACGCGGACTACCGTCGAGGTTCTGCTGCCATTCCTCCGGCCGGGCGGCGCATACGTCATCGAGGACTGGGCCTGGGGTCATCACGCCAGCTGGCCATCGGACCTATGGGCGGATCGACCGCTGATGTCCCCTCTGCTGAGCGAACTGACCCTGATCTGTGGACGCGGCTCGGGGGTGATCGATCGCATCGAAATCGATCCCAATTTCGCAGTCCTGTGGCGCGGTGAAGCGTTCCTGCCCCAGAATGGTGAGTTCAGGCTTGCCGACCATTATGTGGCTCGCGGATTCTCGGTTGCGCCGTAAATTTCAGTTCGATGTTCTGCCGCCGTGCCGTCAGCACATACATCACGAACTCCCGTCACGCTTACAGATGATGCGTCGTCAAACCAAACCTCGCGACGCTTGATGCCTTCGGCATTCGATGATAGCTGTGGCAAACTGACAAGCGTTCTGCAACCGGTTTCCCATAGATGGCGCGAATGCCCCGCAATTACCTCGTATTACGCGATAGTCCCACTTGGCTATCGTACAACGACCAGCAAGCGCGCGATTTTTGTGCCCGCTTTGCGCTTCCTGAAAACACGATCGCCGACTTCATTTCGATATGGGATGCCGCCTTGGACGTCGATTACAGGCATTTCCGTCATATCATGAAAGACACGGCGCTCGCTAATTTCAGACAAGTGCACGGCTCGATCTTTCTTGAGCATGCGGAATTTCGCACCATTGCGCTCGAACCGGATGATCAGGTCGCGTTCGTCGATGACGACGATTGGCTGGCACCCGACCTGTTCATACGTTTGCGCAACGCCTCGGACTGCGGCGATGGTGCGAAGTGGGGCTCGATTCGGGTCGGACCGATCTTCTCGCATTTGGCGGAGACGCAGACGCACGGCGTTTTCTATGCGAGGCCCATCGACCACGTCCTCTACACCAACAACTACGCGGTGACCGGGCGCACGCTCACGCGTCTCGGGTTCGAGCAGCTGTTCGAGCACCGTGACGCGCAGAAGCAATTCGACCTCGGAGCCTATAGACCGAGAACCGTTCCGCAATATCTGTCCGCCGCCAACAAGCACCCGTGCTCGATGATGGCAGCCCTGTTCTTTCTGAGTTTTGAGCCCTTCCGGCGCGATCCGCGCGCGGAAATTTCCCGCTTTGCCGATGCGCTGGCACAGTCATCGCTTGAGCCGAATGCGCCGTGGATCACCGAGCCGGTTCGGAAGCTGCATAGCCTGGTCAACGCGGCTGTCGGCCAAACGTGCGGCGCCGCACGAAAAAGGTCAATCGCCTAGTCAACCGGCAAAGTCCTTCAGATCCGACAGGGTGGCTTCGATCAATGCCCGAACGGCAGATCATATTTGTCTTGGGCATGGGGCGCTCCGGAACGTCGGCGATAACGCGCATCTTGGCGCTGTGCGGCGCGCACCTACCCGAACCGCTGCTGGGTGCAAGCGACAGCAATTTGACGGGTCATTGGGAGCCGATTGATGCCATCAATATAAATAACGCATTCCTGTCTCGCCACGGCGCCAGCTGGTACGATCCAACGCTGCGTCTGCAAGGCGAGATCGCCTTTTCTGCGCAGGAAAAGGAAGCCTATATTGAACAGATTCGCACTTTCATCGAAAATAGTCACGCGGGCTCGCTGCTCGTGATCAAAGAGCCGAGAATAGCGGCGTTGGCTTACTTTTGGTTCGAAGCCAGTCGCAGGGCTTCAATAGCCGCAAAGGTCGTCATTCCGATCAGACATCCCGATCAAGTGGCCGCTTCTCTTGCCGCCCGTGACGGAGTTTCCGCTGAATTGGCAAACGTCTTGTGGTTGAAATATAATTTTATGGCTGAACGTTGCTCGCGTAAATTGCCGCGCGTCTTTGTTGAATACGTCAATTTTATGAGCGACTGGCGCAAAGAGATCGGGCGCATTTCAGGGCGTTTGGCCGTCGATTTGAGCGATGCGGACGAGGCCGCCATTGGTGGTTTCTTAGACCCTGATCTCCATCGGCAGAGATCGTGCGGCGCGCCGAGCGATATGCTTGGCCAAGCCTGGACGTCCGATACATATATAGCTTTATCGGCGGCCGCCCGCGACGAACCGCTCAATTTGCAAAAGATCGATGCCATGTTCGCCGCTTTCGTCGCGTGTGAAAGAACGTTCAGGCGCTCCTTGGAGGATTTTAGCCGGAGAGACTTGGATCCCTTCCTCTGAAAGGCGATCGAGCGACCAAGATGGGAGAGGCGATGCCCTCGGCGGTAAACAGCGCGCGTGAACTCTATATCGACCTGCTCGTCCGCAACCTCGTTGATGGTATCTACGGCGAGCCGTGGGAAGGACCCTGGCGGCCCGGCAATAAATTCGAGCGCGGCCCGCACCCGCAGGGTCTGCTTGGCCCCACTGTAGCGCATACAATGGTTGGGGTCGATCGGCTGGATAATTTGCGCCGATTGACGCAGCTCACGCTCGACGAGAACACTCCGGGTGATTTCATCGAGACGGGAGTCTGGCGAGGTGGCTGCTGCATCTTGATGCGCGGCATTCTCGCGGTCAACGAGATACGGGATCGGAAAGTGTACGTCGCAGATTCATTTGCGGGCGTGCCGCCGCCACGACCGGATGTCTATCCTGCCGATCGCGATTTGCGTCTTGACCTCAATACCGAATTGGCGGTTTCGCTCGAAGTTGTGCAGGAGAATTTTCGACGTTACGGCCTGCTTGACGATCAGGTGGCGTTTGTCGAAGGGTCGTTCAACAAAACGCTGCCCGCGCTCGACGCCGGGCCGTTTGCGCTGGTAAGGCTCGATGGTGACCTCTACGAATCGACTTATATCGCACTGCAGTGCTTGTATCCGAAGCTCTCTCCCGGCGGCTTTCTGATCATCGACGATTACGGAGTAGTCAACGCCTGTCGTCAGGCGGTGCAGGACTACCGCGCGGAGCACAATATCGATGCGCCGATCAACTGGATCGATCGAACCGGCGTATGGTGGCGCCGGCCGCCGGCACCGCAGAACCTGCGGACCGGCGCTGGGAAGTGGTTGCGGTCCCGACCTCCCTTCAACTTTTGGCGACGGCCAAAACATCTATAGCTGCCATTCGGGGGCGAGGTTCAGGGTGATGACGTCACAAGTCCCCGCGATGTCTCGCGGTCCTGGCGAGACGCTGAGGATGAGACCGTGATCATTTCACACAAGCATCGCTTTATCATGTTGACGCCATGGAAGACGGCCAGTCAGACGCTGCAGGCGCGTCTCAATCCATACGATGAAAGCACCTATCCCAAATTCTACTATTTCAATCCGCATCTCAATCGTGTCGTTCATCAGCACCTAACCTGCGCGGATCTTGTCGGCCTGCCTGAGGGTCGGCTCGGCTACTTCGTCGGCGCATTCGTGCGAAATCCTTACGACCGCGCTTATTCCGGATTTTGGCAACTGCAAAGAGGAATGGTCGAGCAACAGAAGTGGAGCTATCCGGAGCCCTGGATCGGCGACCTCGTCAGGAAGCAGTGGTCGGACATACATTCACAATTCTGTCG
>JASHSE010000437.1 GCA_030036975.1 Xanthobacteraceae bacterium
AGCTGGCAGGCATAAGCGGCTGCCGTCCAACGCTTGCACAGACAACGCAACCCTCGATCCGGGGACGCTTTCACATCTCGAGACATGCTCCGGCACCGGACGGTCAGGTGCTCGCCTTCGCGGAGTATGACATGTCGGTGTGAGTTTTCCCCGTTCCGCTTCCGTACCGGCTCGCTATCCCGCGCTTTGCTCGTGTACGCTTCTCCTTAGCGTTAGGCGCGCGGAAGCGGGGGGAGCGCGCGGTGGCACACCAAACCAATCCGCAAACGCGGGCGCCGAGCCGGGCCTGGACGTGGCCGGCCGGCGGCGCGCGCCAACACGTTGCCGGTGTAGCGCCGCCGCAGAGCAACTTTCTGATCGGCGCGCAGATCCGCAAATGGGCCGCCGCGGAAATCGCGGCCGGGCGACTGCTGCCTTGGCTCGCCGTCGGTTTTGGCTTCGGCATCGTGCTCTATTTCACCGCGGATCGTGAGCCGATGTGGTGGGCGCCGACGGCGCTCGCCGCGGCCTGCGCTGCCGGCGCGGTGCTGCTGCGGCGCCAGACTGCGGCCTTTGTTCTGGCGCTCGGCCTGTTCGCCATCGCCGCCGGCTTTGCCGTTGCTGCCATCCACACCGCGCGCATCGCGCATCCGGTGCTCCGCTTTCCCGCATCCGGCGTGACCGTCGCCGGCTTTGTCGAGTTGCGCGAGGAGAGCCAGCACACCGACCGCTTCGTGCTGCGCGTCGATCGCATCGACGGCGCCCGGCTCGACGTCAAGCCGGCGCGCGTGCGGCTGTCGGTCAAACGCGGCATGGCGCCGGCGCCGGGCTCATTCGTCGAGGTCAAGGCCGCGCTCGATCCGCCGCTGCAGCCGCTCGAGCCCGGCAGCTACGATTTCGCCCGCGATCTCTACTTTCAGGAAATCGGCGCGTCGGGTTTCGTGCGGGGCACCATCAAGATACTGGCGCCACCTGCCGCGCCGAGCGTGCTGCAACGCGCCGATGCGTCCGTGCAAGTGTTGCGCGACGCGATCGACGCCCGCATTCGCGCCGTGCTGCCCGGCGACGAGGGCGCGATCGCGGCGATGCTGATCAACGGCCGGCGCGACGCCATCGACCCGCACCTCTACGACGCCATGTTCGTATCCGGCATCGGCCACGTGCTGTCGATCTCCGGCTATCATATGGCGGTGGTCGCCGGCGCGATCTTTTTCATCTTCCGCGCCCTGCTGGCGCTGATCCCGGGGCTCCGTGATCGTGCATCGATCAAGAAATGGGCGGCGTTTGCGGCGCTCCTCGTCACCGCTTTTTATCTGGTTCTGTCCGGCAACCAGGTGGCGACGCAGCGTTCGTTCATCATGATCGCCGTGGTGTTGATCGGGGTGATGCTGGATCGGCCGACGCTGACCATGCGCACCGTCACCATCGCCGCCCTGATCGTGCTGTTCTTCGCGCCGCAGGCGGTGGTGCATCCGAGCTTTCAGATGTCGTTTGCGGCGACCTTGGCGCTGATCGCCGGCTACGAGCGCGGCGCGCTACGCGTCAAGGCCGGCACCGACTCCTCGCTTGGCGCCCGCGCGGCGTTGTGGGGCGTCAACGAGATCATCGCGCTCACCATCGCCTCGCTGCTCGCCGGCTGCGCCACCATGCCGTACGCGGCCTATCATTTTCACCGGCTCTCGCCGTACGGCGTTTTGGCCAATCTGCTCGCCATGCCGGTCGTCTCCGCCTGGGTCATGCCGATGGGGATTCTGGGCGTGGTGGCGATGCCGTTCGGCTTCGACGCCGAATGCTGGCGGCAGATGGGCCACGGCATCGAATGGATGGATTGGGTGGCGCTGTGGGTGGCGAGTTTGCCCGGCGCTTACGGCCGCGTCGCGCTGTTCGGCACCGGTCCGCTTTTGCTGGCGACCGCGGGCCTGCTGGTCATGGCGCTGCTCAAGACGCCGCTGCGCTGGAGCGGGGCCGGACTCGTCGGTGTCGCAGTCGTCGCGGCGGCACTCACGCCGCGCCCGGACGTGCTCGTTGCATCCGACGGCCGCGCTGTCGCGGTGCGCGGCGCCGATGGCAAACTGTCGTTTCATCGGACCGGCAGTGACACGTTCGCGATTCGCGAATGGCTCGCCGCCGATGCCGATGGCCGCGATGTCCGCGACCCTGGGCTCGGCGCCGGCATCGCCTGCGATCCTTCCGGCTGCATCGGCAAGCTCGCCGACAACGCGCTGGTCAGCTACGTGTTGTCGCCCGCCGCGTTCGAGGAGGATTGCGCACGCGCAAAAATCATCGTCGCGTATGGCGATCCGCCGCCCGGCTGCGCCGCCATGGTGATCGGCCGCAACGATTGGCGCACGCGCGGCGCGCTGGCGTTGCGCCGAACGGACGATGGCTTCGTCATCGATTCAGTGCGGCCGCCATATTTCGACCGGCCCTGGGCGCCAGCGCCGCCTGCACAGCGCGCGTCGTTCGGCAAGCTCGTTGCGCCGGCCGATGCCACTCCACGCCGGCAGGATGTGGAGGCGGATCAGTGATCGTCATTCCGGGGCGCGCCGAAGGCGCGAACCCGGAATCCATAACCACCGGTCAGCCGGTCACGGAGTGAGCTCACTCGGGCGAACTGGGCTTATGGATTCCGGGCGCCTCGCTGCGCGAGGCCCCCGGAATGACGAGATCAATACCTTCGAAACAATCCCACCAGCTTGCCTTGAATGCGCACGCGGTTGGGCGGCAGGATGCGCACCTCGTAGGCGGTGTTGGCCGGCTCGAGCGCGATCGAAGCGCCGCGGCGGCGGAAGCGCTTGAGCGTCGCCTCTTCATCGTCAATCAGCGCGACGACGATATCGCCGGTATCGGCGGCTTCGGTGCGCTTCAACAGCGCGATGTCGCCGTCGAGAATGCCGGCCTCGATCATCGAATCGCCGCGTACTTCGAGCGCGAAATGGTCGCCGGCCGAGAGCAGATCCGGCGGCATGTTGATGGTGTGGCTGCGGGTCTGGATCGCCTCGATCGGCGTGCCCGCGGCGATGCGGCCCATCACCGGTACCGCCACCGGCCTGCCGCCCTCGTCGTCCGACGCGGTCCGCACACGGCCCAAATGGCCTTCGATGACGTTGGGCGTAAACCCGCGCGAGCGGGCCGAGCCCATGCCGTGAGCCACCGATTCGGGCAGCTTGATCACCTCAATGGCGCGCGCCCGGTTGGGCAGCCGGCGGATGAAGCCGCGCTCTTCCAACGCGGTGATAAGCCTGTGAATGCCGGATTTGGAGCGCAGGTCGAGCGCGTCCTTCATCTCGTCGAATGACGGCGGCACGCCCGCTTCCTTCAGGCGCTCGTGGATGAACCGCAACAACTCGGCTTGCTTGCGCGTGAGCATCGGCGCTTCCTCTTTAAGGACCCGGGAACGCTTCGACTGGACCGAGTCGAAACAAATCATGAACGGACACTATCCGTTCCATGTGTGTTCCGCAAGCACTTAATTTGGAGTGAAGAAACGCCGCGTCCGCGCCAAGGAACTTTGAGGGGTCGCGATGAGCGGTCAAACTGCGTCGCGATGCTCGACGTTAGGTCGGCTACGGCGTTGATTCAGCTTGTGTTAGGCACCAGACACTGCACGGTATTCTGCGTGTCCGAATCTTCCCCACTGTTGCCGCCCGGAGACAGCAATTCGGCACCTGCGCGCGTATAAGACCACTAACGGCTTTTCATCACGCTTTTTGCGGGGGCCCCCATGAAAAAGCTTTTGCTATCGTCTCTCACCGGTGCGGTTCTGGCCATGGGTTCTTCGGCCTTCGCCGCGGATCTCTACGCGCCGGCGCCAGTCTACAAGGCGCCGCCACCGCCGCCGCCCGCGGTCAGTTGGACCGGCTGCTACGTTGATGGCGGCGTCGGCTACGGCATGTACAATCAGGATACCTTCGCGGAAACCTCTCCGCCTACTGTTCCACCTCTTGTCCCAGTCGGAGCCCCCGTCACGAATGGCGGTCGCGGTTGGCTAGGCCGGCTCGGCGGTGGCTGCGACTATCAATTCGGCGCCGGCGGTCTTGGCAATTTCGTCATCGGCGCCTTCGCCGACTACGATTTCATGAGCCTGAGCGGCACGTTTGGCGATCCAGCCGGACCGGTTACCGGCGGTGAAAATGAGCGTGGGGCTTGGTACGCCGGCGGTCGGCTCGGCTATCTGGTCACGCCATCGCTGTTGACTTATGTCGATGGCGGCTACACGCAAACGCGCTTTAGCTCGATCAATCTCTTGACAGCGCTCGCTCCCCCGGTGCCCACCGGCCTCGGTCTTGCCTCCAGTACCTATGACGGCTGGTTCATCGGCGGCGGCACTGAATACGCTTTGAACATGTCGTGGATTCCAATCCACGGCCTGTTCTGGCGCACCGAATATCGGTTCGCGGAGTATCAGTCTGCCGACGTTCCGATCTTTATCGCGGTGCCGCCCGGAGGGCCATTTGGCATTGCCGAGCACGTATCGCCGTACGTGCAAACGGTTACAAGCGGCCTGGTCTGGCGCTTCAACTTCGGCGGCCCGATCGCGACGCGATACTGATCGGCATCAACGGTACGTGCTTGAAGCCCGGGGCCTTCACCTCGGGCTTTTTGCTGAGCACCTGCTCAGCGCGGCAGCCGCATGATCGTGCATGGCTCGCCGGCTTTTGCCGCCGGCGCGTGCGGCGCGCGGACGACAAGGCAATCGGCCTTGGCGAGCGGCGTCATCATCGAACTGTCCTGAATAGGGAAGGGCGTGGCGACCGCGCCTTCCGGCCCATCGCGCAGCAAGGCGCGCAAATAATCGGCACGCTCGTCGTTTTCGGAAAGATCGCAGCCGAGCTGCGCGGTCTCCGTCGGCGTCGCAAGATCGCTGCGGCCGCACAGCAGGCGAATGAGCGGCACCAGGAACAACAACGCGCACACATACGACGACACCGGATTGCCGGGGACCCCGAGCACTGCCATGGCGCCGAGCCGGCCGTGCATCAGCGGGCGGCCCGGCCGCATCGCCACTTTCCAGAACGACAGCGCCATGCCTTCCTTGGCGAATGCGGCCTGGACCAGATCGTAATCGCCGACCGAGGCGCCGCCTGTGGTGAGCAGAATATCGGCGCCGAGAATGCGCGCCTCGTGGACTGCGGCGACCGTCTCGTCGAGTTTGTCGCCGACCACGCCAAGATCGATCACCTCGGCGCCTTCGGTGCGAGCGAGCGCGGCAAGTGCAAAGCCGTTGGAATGGACGATCTGCCCCGGTCCGGGCTCGGTCCCGGGGGCGACCAATTCGTCGCCGGTTGCGAACATGGCGAGCTTTGGCCGGCGGTGCACTGGAACGAGCGGATGGTTCATGCCGGCGGCGAGCTGCAGGTCGCGTGCGGTGAGGCGGTGCCCCTTGGCCAGCAACAGGTCGCCGGCGCGGAAATCGAGGCCCTGGGCGCGGATGTGGCGGCCTTTGCTGCTCGGTTTCTCGACCTCGACGAAGCCGCCCTCGAGCTTCTTCGCCAGTTCCTGGACCACGATGGCATCGGCGCCCGACGGCACCACGCCGCCGGTAAAAATGCGCGCCGCTTCGCCGGCGCCGACCACGGCTTTGAACGGCCGTCCGGCGGCGACCTCGCCGATGATTTTCAGGCGCACCGGCGCGCCGGCGACGTCGGCTGCGCGCACCGCATAGCCGTCCATGGCCGACATGTCCGCCGGCGGCTGGGTGCGGCGCGCTTTGAGATCGTAGGCCAGCACGCGGCCGTCGGCGTCAGCGAGCGGCACTTCATCGGCCGGAAGCGGCCTGGCCCCCGCCAGCACGCGTTCGAGCGCCTGCGTAACCGAGAGCAACGCCACGCTCAAAAATCCTCCGCGCGGAAATGGCCGCTTTTGCCGCCGCGCTTTTCGACGAGCCGGATGCCTTCGATGCGCATGCCGCGCTCGACTGCCTTGACCATGTCGTAGATGGTGAGGCAGGCGACCGAAACGGCAGTCAACGCTTCCATCTCGACGCCGGTCTGGCCCAACACCCTGACCTCCGCCCGCACCGTGATACCGGGCAGCTTGGCATCGGGCGCGAGATCGACCTTGACCTTCGTCAACGCCAGCGGATGGCACAGCGGGATCAATTCGTGGGTCCGCTTCGCCGCCATGATGCCGGCGACGCGCGCAGCGCCCAACACGTCGCCCTTCTTGGCGTTGCCGCTTTGCACGATCTTGAGCGTCTGCAGCCGCATGCGCACGCGGCCTTCGGCGATGGCGACGCGCTCGGTCGCGGGCTTTGCCGACACGTCCACCATGCGGGCATCGCCACCCGCGCCGAGATGACTCAGTCGTTTGTCTTTTTTGGCGGCGCGCCGGGCCACGGCACTACCTGGCATGGGCGAGCGCCGCACTCGGCGCGAGCAAAGCGCGGGTCGCGGCGGCCACGTCGTCCTGCCGCATCAAGCTTTCACCGACCAGAAAGGCCGCAATGCCGGCCTTGGCGAGCCGGGCCAAATCCTGTGGCGAGAAGATGCCGCTTTCACCGACGCTGATGCGACCGCGCGGCACCAGCGGCGCGAGCCTCTCGCATGTGATCAATGTGGTCTCGAAGGTTTTCAGATTGCGATTGTTGATGCCGATCAGCCGCGATTTCAGGCGCAACGCGCGGTCAAGTTCGTCACGATCGTGGACTTCGACGAGCGCGTCCATGCCGAATGCGAATGCCGCCGCTTCGAGCTCCGCCGCGCGGGTATCGTCGATGGCCGCCATGATGATGAGGATGCAGTCGGCGCCGGCGGCGCGCGCCTCCGCCACCTGGTAGACGTCGTAGAAAAAATCCTTGCGCAACACCGGCAGCGCCATGGCGGCGCGCGCGGCGCGCAAATCATCGAGGCTACCTTGGAACGACGGTCCGTCGGTCAAAACCGACAGGCAGGCGGCGCCGCCGGCCGCATAGGCCTTGGCGAGCTGAGGTGGATCGAAATCGGCGCGGATCAATCCCTTTGACGGGCTTGCCTGCTTGATCTCGGCGATCAGGGCGTATTGGCCGGCCGCGCGACGCCGCTCGAGCGCAGCCAAAAAACCGCGCGGCGGTGACGCCGCTTTGGCCTCGTCCGCGACCGCGTCGAACGGGCGGGCGCGCTTGGCCGCGGCGATTTCCTCGCGCTTGTAGGCCGCGATCCTGGCCAGGATGTCAGCCATCGTTCGACACCACGATCAGCCGGTCGAGCCGGCCTTCGGCTTCGCCGGATTCCAGCGATTTGGTCGCAAGATGAAAGCCCGCCTGCAAATCCTTGGCCTTGCCGGCGACCACCAAAGCCGCCGCGGCGTTGAACAGCGCCACGTCGCGGAACGGGCTCGGCTTGCCTTCGAGCACGTCTTCGACCGCTTGGGCATTCGCCGCCGCGTCGCCGCCGCGCAGCTGCTCCGGTTTTACGCGCGGCAGGCCGACGTCCTCCGGCGCGATCTCGAAACTGCGGATTTTGCCGTCTTCGAGCGCGGCCACGCTGGTCGGACCGGAGGTCGTGATCTCGTCGAGCCCGTCGGAGCCATGGACCACCCAGGCGCGATCGGTGCCGAGATTTTTCAGAACCTGCGCCAGCGGCTCGGTCCATTGCCGCGAAAACACCCCGACGATCTGCCGGCGCACGCCGGCCGGATTGGACAGCGGCCCGAGCAGATTGAAGATGGTGCGGGTGCCGAGCTCGAGCCGCGTCGGGCCGACGTTCTTCATCGCCGGATGGTGCGCGGGCGCAAACATGAAGCCGATGCCGGCTTCTTTGATGCAATGGGCGATCTTGTCCGGATCGAGATCGATGTTGACGCCGAGCGCGGTGAGCACGTCGGCGGCGCCCGAGCGCGACGACAGCGCGCGATTGCCATGCTTGGCAACCGGCACGCCGGCGCCGGCCACGATCAGCGCCGCGCAGGTCGAGATGTTGAACGAGCCCGACGCGTCGCCGCCGGTGCCGACCACGTCGATCGCCTGCGGCGGCGCGGCAACGCGCAGCATCTTGGCGCGCATCGCCGTGACCGCGCCGGTGATCTCGTCGACAGTCTCGCCGCGTAC
>JASHSE010000438.1 GCA_030036975.1 Xanthobacteraceae bacterium
CGTCTTTCTGCGTCCCGACGCCGACAAGGACGTGATCGACCGCAACGCAGTCGACGAAGTGGCGGTGACGAGCCAGGCCCAGCTCGTGCTGTCGCGCGACCTCGCCCAAGACGTGATCACCAAGCTCAAGCTCGGCGCGCGGCCGGAATTCGATCCGGCGCTCAACGGCATTTCGCCGATCAAGGTGGTGCTCGGCGCGCTCGGCCTGATCAAGAATCCGCTGCGCATGACGCCGGAGGAGCGGGTCCTCGAAGCCTATTACGACCGGCTCACCGTTTATCCGGTGGAGAAATCGCGCGTCATCGTCATCGACTTCCTATCACAGGATCCGAAGCTCGCCGCGACTGTCGCCAATGCCATCGCCGAGGCCTATCTGGTGCGCCAGCGCGCCGCCAAGCAGGAGCAGGCGCGCGCCGCCGTGCAATGGCTGTCCGGCGAGATCGAGACCATGCAGAAGAAGGTGGCGGACGCCGAAGCCAAGGTCGCCGCCTTCCGCGCCAATTCCAATCTGCTCGAAGGCCCGAACAACATCACGCTGTCGGCGCAGGCGCTCGGCGACTTCAACGCCCAGATCGCCGCCGCGCGCGCGCAAAAGGCCGACGCCGAAGCCAAGGCGAAAATCATTCGCGAGATGCTGCGCTCCGGTCAGTCGATCGAGGCCTCCGACATCATCAATTCCGAACTGATCCGCCGGCTCTCGGAGCAGCGGGTGACGCTGCGCGCCGAGCTTGCCGAGCAATCGTCGTCGCTCATGGACGGCCATCCGCGCATCAAGGAGCTGAAGGCGCAGATCGCCGATCTCGACGGCCAGATCAGAGCCGAGGCCGCGCGGATCGCGCGTTCGCTCGACGCCGACGCCAAGATCGCCGACGCGCGGGTCGAGGCGTTGGCGGCGAATTTCGACCAGATCAAGAACCAGGCGGCGACCACCAACGAGCGCGACGTGCAATTGCGCGCCTTGCAGCGCGAGGCCAAGTCGCAGCGCGATCTCTTGGAATCGTATCTCGCCAAGTACAGCGAGGCCACCGCGCGCGAGACGCTCAATTCGTCGCCGGCCGATGCCCGCGTGTTCTCACGCGCCACGGTGTCGAACGTGCCGGCCTATCCGAAAAAGCTGCCGAGCGTGCTGATCGCCGCCGTGGCGACGCTGATGCTGTCGTGCGGCTTCGTGCTGACCAGGGAGCTGTTGAGCGCGCCAGGCGCGGCTATGCCGGTGCGCCGCGCGCCCGTTCGCGACGCTGCCGCAGCGCAGCCCGAGGCGACCGACAAGCCGAGCGAGGAGCGCGGCCGCGTCGTCGGCGCCCAAACCGGCGGTATTACCGATGTCGTGCAACGATTGCAGGGCGCCGGCGCCGGGCGAATCGCCGTGCTTGCAGCGGCGGCCGGGTTGGACAGCGGCGAGGCCGCTGTCAAACTGGCGCGCGCCCTTGCTCCGGGCGGTCGCGTCGTCCTGGTCGGGCTCGACCAGACCAAAAATTCGGCGGTCAAGGCGATATCCGATGCGTCGGCGCCGGGCCTTGCCGAATTCGCCGACGACTCGGCCTCGTTCCGCGACATTATCGGCAAGGACCAGCTGTCGGCCGTCCATGTCATTGCGCCGGGGCGCGAGCCGAGCCAGCGCCTCGCGTTGTTGTCGTCGCCGCGGCTCGCCCCGGGCATGACTGCGCTGGCGCGCAGCTATGCTTATGTGGTCGTCGATGCCGGGCTCGCCGAGGGCGCCGACCTCGAGGCGATCGCTGAGATCGCCCCGCGCGCGGTCTTGCTCGCCGAAGAGGGCGCTCACGGCGCCACCGCAGCCGCGCACGAAAGGCTCATTGCCGCCGAGTTTGACGACGTTATCGTGCTGACCGAGGGCCGTGCTGGCGCCATCAGCGCGGAAGCTGCTTAACGGCGGCCGTATTTTGCCGGCCATCGGGGTGGATAAGCAACGCAGGCGACGTTGACCCTGCGCCTGGCAACGGCAAACAATTATCAACCTCGCATTTGAATAATCAGCCTGCAGAACGAAAGAGGCGTCCATCGTGGCCGCACTGAAACCGGCAATCATCCGCGGCGGGCTGGAATCGCTGTATTTCACCGGCGCGCATCGCGTGCTCAAGCGGCTGTTCGGCGGCGTCGGCGCCATTCTGACGCTGCACCACGTGCGGCCGCCGCGGCCAGGCCGGTTTCAGCCCAATCGGCTGCTCGAGATCACGCCGCGTTTTTTTAGCCGTGTCATCGCCGACCTGCGCCGTACCGGATTCGACATCGTCAGCCTCGACGAGATGCACCGCCGCCTGGTCGAGCGCGACTTTTCCCGGCGCTTCGTCTGTCTCACCTTCGACGACGGCTACCGCGATACCCTGCAGGTCGCATATCCGATGCTGAAAGCGGAGGGCGTGCCGTTTGCCGTCTATGTCGCGACCAGCTTTCCGGACCGGCTCGGCGAATTGTGGTGGCTGGCGCTCGAAGCGGTGATCGCCCGCAACAAGCGCATCGGGCTTGCCATCGAGGGCCGCAACCGCACCTTCGATTGCACCACGGTCGCCGAGAAGCGCTGGCTCTATGATGAGCTGTATTGGTGGCTGCGCGGCCGGCCGACCGAAGCCGAGCTGCGCGACGCGGTGCGCAACCTTGCCGGTTGCTACGGCGTCGATCTGGCGGCGTTCTGCAAGGATCTGTGCATGAGCTGGGACGAGCTGGCCGCGCTTGCCGCCGATCCGCTGGTCACCATCGGCGCCCACACCGTGAACCATCCGATGCTGGCGAAGCTGCCGGAAAAATCCGCACGCTCCGAAATCGACCTGAGCCGCTCGGTGATCGAGGCGGCGCTGACCACGCGGCCGGTGCACCTGTCGTTCCCGGTCGGCGACCGCACCTCGGCCGGACCGCGCGAGTTCAAGATCGCCGCCGAGCTTGGCTTCAAGACGGCAGTGACGACGCGGCCCGGCGTGCTGTTCCCGCAACATGCCGAGCGACTGACCGCGCTGCCGCGCATCTCGCTCAACGGCGAATACCAGCGCCTGCGTTACGTCCGCGTGCTGCTGTCCGGCTCGGCGACCGCGATGTGGAGTCCAGTAATCAGTAATCAGTTATCAGTTTTCAGAAGGAACGAAAAACGCGCAGGCTAATTCTGATCACCGACTACTGATTACTGACCCCTGGTCTTGCCATCCACGCCACGATCGGCATGGCTGGCAAGACCCAGCCGATGCCGGCGATTACGTAATAGGCGATCGACAGAGTGGTACTGTCGTGAATGGCGGGAGCCTGTGCCAGCGCCATGGCGACGAGCGCCCAGGCGGTCACCAGCACAAGCAGCGCGATAGTGCCTAAAAACTTTCGCAGACGGATCGGCATGGGCGGTCGCCGCGGCAAAGATTTGTTGCGAGTGGAAGAGCGGGTGGCGTTCGGCTGCGACCTTCTGCGACCTTCTGAATGGGTCATCGCGCCGCGCCCCGCAATGACATGATTGCGAGGGCTGATAGAGCCCTATATGGTCCGCGCGTCCCGGACAAGCGAACGAGATGGCTGCGGCACATTCAATCGGCATTCCGGCCGAGGATCATCGGCGTGCGATCAGGCTGTGGCTCTACGCCGTCGCCGCGCTAGTGTTCGCCATGGTGCTGGTCGGCGGTGCCACCCGGCTCACCGAATCCGGGCTGTCGATCACGCAGTGGCGGCCGGTGCTGGGCGTGGTGCCACCGCTCACCGCTGCGCAGTGGCAGGCCGAGTTCCAAAGGTACCAGGAAATCCCGCAGTACCGCGCGCTCAACAATGGCATGAGCCTCGATGCGTTCAAGTCCATATTCTGGTGGGAGTGGACGCACCGCCTGCTCGGCCGGCTGATCGGCGTGGTGTTTCTCGTGCCGTTCCTCTGGTTTCTGTGGCGCGGCCGGATCGGCCCCGGCTTGCGCGGCCGGCTGGCGCTGATTTTCGGCCTCGGCGCGCTGCAAGGCGCGGTCGGTTGGTGGATGGTGGTGTCGGGTCTTGCCGACCGCATCGAAGTCTCGCAGTACCGGCTCGCCACGCACCTTATTCTCGCCTGCGTGATTTATGTTGCGATGCTGTGGACTGCCGCGCAGCTTGGCACCAGCAAAAGGCCGGCGCTTGCGGAGCGGGCAGGCGAGGGCGCCGCCGCGACGCGGCTGCGCCTCGGTGCTATCGGACTTCTTGCTCTGGTGCTGGGACAAATTTATCTCGGCGCCTTGGTCGCCGGATTGCGCGCCGGCTACATCTACAACACCTGGCCTTTGATCGATGGCGGCCTGGTGCCGCACGCGACGCGGCTGTTCTCCGCTTCGCCGCTGTGGCGGAATTTTTTCGAAAATACCCTGACCGTGCAGTTCGACCACCGCATGCTGGCCTACACGATCTGGATCTGCGCGGTGCTGCATGCGCTCGATGCGGTGCGGAGCGGCGGAAAAAGTTTGGCGCGCGCCGGCGCGCTGGTGCTCGCGGGCGCCGTGACGCTGCAGGCCGCGCTCGGCATCTGGACGCTGCTCGAAGTGGCGCCGCTCGGGTTGTCGCTTGCGCACCAGGCGATGGCGATGCTGGTGCTGACGGCAGCGACCTTGCACGCGGCGAGCATGACCGCGGGCGAACGGCGCGAGGTGATCGCGCTTAAGCCTGCCGTTTCGCAAAGATAGCGGCGTAGTGATAGGGCGGCAGCTCGGCGACGCGAACCAGCGAAAGACCGGCCGGTTCGACCACGGCCTTGACGCCGTCCGGCGCCATTCTCATTTCCGTTTTTGGCCCGTGCGGCACGCCGAGCACGACCGTCTTTTCGCTCGGCGTCTTGTGCCAGTTGACGATGACAAAGCGTCCGGCGGGAGCAAGAACTTGGGCGACGATGCGGGATAGCCGCGTCTGCTCCGGCACGCCGTGAAACGCGTTGGCCAGGAACAAAAATCCACCGGTGCGGTAACGACCCTGGCCAGATCGTAAGCATCGGCTGTGATGAATGCGCAGTTGGTCAGGCCGGCCGCGCCGAGACCGCGGCGTGCGTCCTTGATGAGCCTACCGTCGATATCGATCGCAATGACCTGCCGGGCGACACGCGCCATTGGCAACGTAAACCAGCCATTGCCCGCGCATAAATCGACCGCAACCACGCCCGCGCTCAGCCCGCACTCGCGCAACACGCCGGCCGGATCGGCCCACAGCGCCTCCCACCAACCCTCCTCCGGAAGTTCGGTGCCTTCGAAAAAGCCTGCAATCATGACGCCGACCAGACGCTCGTCGTTTCGGCGGATACCGCCGCCGCATCCGATTCACTCCGCCAGCGCCTGCTCGAGATCGGCGATAATATCGTCGACGTCCT
>JASHSE010000047.1 GCA_030036975.1 Xanthobacteraceae bacterium
TGATCGCAAGCCGCTTTCATTAAGGTGTAAGCGACTGCCGGCTGATCTCGCGGATCGTGCCGTCGGTGTCGCGTTGCCGCGCCAGGAGTTCGCAGCGCCAAGCGCCGCCGGCGCCGTCGATGCGAAAAATGTTGTAGCCGGCGGCGTCCTCGCCGCCGTGGCTGGCGCGTGCGGACGCCGACGGCACACCGACCGCGGGGATTTTCGTCGCCTGCGGCCCGTCGAGCCAGACGACGGCGCGGCGGTGATCGTGGCCGTGCAGCAGCAGCTCGGCACCGTGCGCGGCCAGCACGGCGCGCAATGGCGCGGCATCGATGAGCCGCCGCAGATAGCGCCGCAGCGGGCTCCGCGGCGGATGATGAATGAGCACGATGCGAAACAGGCCGTGCGTTTGCTGCAGCACCTCGGCAAGCCGTGCCACTTGCCGCCGGCCGAGCCGACCGGTCGCCATGAACGGGCCGGTCGGCAGCGCCGTCGACAGCGCGATCAGCGCGACGTCGCCGCGGCGGCGCAGATACGGAAAGCGGTCGAGGCCGTCGTCGCCGCGCATCTGATCGGCCCAGAACGCGGCCGGCGCGCCCGCGCTGCCGCGCACATAGGCATCGTGGTTGCCCGGCACCACGCTGACCTCGCTGGGCGATCCGAGCGTGGCGAGCCATGCGGCGGCGCGCCGGTATTCGTCGTCAAGCGAGAAGTTGACGAGGTCGCCGCTCACCGCGACGTGGTCATGCGGCTCCGATTTGAGATCGTGGGTGATCGCCTCGAGCACTTCGGGGCGATGGATGTATTTGCGCTTGCGCTGCCAGTTGATGAAGCCGAGGCCGCGCTTGCCGGCAAGCTCGGCCGGCCGCGGCCGGCCCGCCAGGTGCAGATCGGACAGATGCGCGAGAATGAACATCGCGGCTCGATGCTAGGCGACGCAGCGCGCGCGGCCAACAAGCGCGTCACGCATTGCCGATCAGGATGCCGAAGGCGAACACCAGCATGCCGCCGACCACGACCTGAAAGGCCGCTTGGAGGAACGGCGTGTCCATGTAGCGGGTGCGGATCCAGGAAATCACCGTCAGCTCGACGGCGACGACAATGAAGGCGAGCGCCGTGGCGACGAAGAAATTCGGAATGAGATAGGGCAGGGCATGCCCGAGGCCGCCGATTGCGGTCATCGTACCGGTCACTGACCCGCGCACAACCGGCGCGCCGCGCCCAGTGAGCGAGCCGTCGTCGGACAGCGCTTCGGCAAAAGCCATGGAGATGCCGGCGCCGACCGAGGCGGCAAGGCCGACCAAAAAAGTCTGCCAGGTGTTGTGGGTGGCGAAGGCGGCGGCGAACAGCGGCGCCAGCGTCGAGACCGAGCCGTCCATCAGGCCGGCCAGGCCGGGCTGCACGTATTGCAGCGTGAACATGCGCCGCGCCGTCTGATCTTCGGCGGCGCGCGCCTGCGGTTCGAGCCTGGTGCCGAGTTCGTGCGCCAGGTTTTCGTGCTTGTCCTCGGCGGCGGCGAGCTGGCGCAGCAGATCGCGCGTCGCTTCGTCATGTGCGGTGTGCGCCGCGCGCCGATAAAAACGCGCGGTCTCGTATTCCATTTCCTCGGCGAATTTGCGCGCCGCGTCGAGCCCCAGCGGCCGCGTCAGCCAGACCGGCCGGCGCGTCACAAAGCCTTTCACCTCCTGGCGGCGGATCAGCGGCAGGAACTCGCCGAATGTCTTGCGGTGCAGGTCAAGCAGCATGTCGCGATGGCTGATCTCCTCCTCGGCCATGCGGTCGTACATCTGCGCCGTCTCCGGATAGCTGCTGCGCAGGGCGTCGGCGAAGGAGCGATAGATGCGGTGATCCTCGTCCTCGTTGGAAATGGCGAGCGCCAAAACTTCCTGCTCGGTCAAATCGGCAAAACGCTTCACGGCGTGCCTCTGGGTCGCTGCTGAGCGGAAACTATCTTAGAACGGCTCTAAAGAGTTATGCTAGGGGAATTGGGCGTCAATTTCGGTATGAATGGGAACGTGATGCGCCGCCCGTTACCTCCCGCCGCCCGCCGGTTCCTGCATTTGTACTGGCGGGTCAGCCGCGGCCTGACGCTCGGCGTGCGCGGCCTGGTGTTCGACGCGCGCGGCCGCGTGTTCCTGGTCAAGCACAGCTACATTCCCGGCTGGCATCTGCCGGGCGGCGGCGTCGAGCCGGGCGAGACGCTGGTCGCAGCCCTGACCCGCGAATTGCGCGAGGAAGGCAATATCGAGCTGATCGGACCGCCAGAACTGTTCGGCGTGTACTGGAACCGGCGAAACGCGTGGCGGGATCACGTAACGTTGTACGTTGTGCGCTCGTTCCGACAGACGGCGCCGCCACAGCCCAATCGCGAAATCATCGCGCACGGTTTTTTTGCCGTCGATGCGCTGCCGGACGACACAAGCCGCGCGACGCGCGCTCGCATTGCCGAAGTGCTCGGCGGCCAGGCCGCAGCGGAAATTTGGTGATGTTCGCCGACATCCTTTCGTAGACCGCTGCTCCCATTGGCCGCAGCGCAGGGCCGCAACCAACGCCCAGCGG
>JASHSE010000439.1 GCA_030036975.1 Xanthobacteraceae bacterium
AGCAAGGCAAGCCGTTATCGAACGCCGCGCGCGAGGTGGCGATGACGGCCAATTCGCTCGAAGCAATGTCGAACATCAAGGTAAAGGATCAAGTTCTACGTGACGACGACAAAAATCGGATTTCGCTTCACTTCAGGCCGATCGGAGTCGTGGGGGCGATTACGCCGTGGAACGTGCCCTTGGGACTTGCCGCCCACAAGATCGCGCAAGCTCTCATCGCCGGAAACACGATAGTGCTCAAGCCGTCACCCTACACTCCGGTCGCAACCCTTTTGTTGGGGGAGCTGACGCGAGACATCCTGCCTCCTGGCGTACTCAATATACTCGCGGGCGGCAATCAGTTCGGCCAGTCGCTCGTCGAGCATCCAGGCTTCGACAAGATTACCTTCACGGGCTCTGTGGCGACAGGCAAGCGCGTCATGGCGACCGCTGCCGGCACACTTAAGCGGCTAACGCTCGAACTCGGCGGCAATGATCCGGCGATCATGCTTGACGACGCCGATTTCGACACGATGACGCCGAAGATATTCAATGCCGCGTTCGCCAATTGCGGGCAGATCTGCATGGCCATTAAGCGGATCTATGTTCCCGACGGCCGCTATGATCAGGTCTGCAATCAACTTGCAGAGATGGCAAAGAATTATCGCGTGGGCGACGGCACCGAGCCTGACACACAGATGGGGCCGCTTCAGAACAAGATGCAGTACGACAAGGTGCTCGAACTTCTCGAAGATACCAAACGTCGCCCGGGTGTCCGAATTCTTGCCGGCGGCCATACGCTCAATCGGCCGGGGTATTTTCTGGCGCCGACGATCGTTGCGAACATCGCCGACGACTCGCGCCTTGTCAGGGAAGAACAGTTTGGGCCGATCGTCCCGGTGCTTCGCTACAGCGAGATTGACGATGCGGTCGCGCGCGCCAACGACACTCGGATGGGTCTTTGCGCATCGGTGTGGACCCAAGACGCGTTAAAGGGTGAGGAGATTGCGGCACGATTTGAAGCGGGAACGGTATGGGTCAATTACCACCTCGGCTCGGAGGCCGATATTCCGTTCGGCGGTTTCAAGGAATCAGGGCTCGGCCGGGAACACGGTATTATGGGCGTTCAGAGCTACATGGAGCCGCAGGTGATCAACGTTCCCAAACCGCTTGCGGCCTAAGCTAACTCCCGTCCCATCCTTGGCGGGGAGATAACGCGCATTGGAGATTGAGACCACGGGACTTGCACGTCCGACGAGGTCCCGTGCGATCTCCTTGACCGTCTTGCGCCGAGACGCGAACAAGGACGGACGGACTCATCCTCACCACAGCCGCCAATGCGTCGGCGACACCAACACCGGGGCGCCCGTTGAGGCGTTTTTCCAACCGCGCTCGGTGCGAAAGCAGGGAAAAGCAAGGGCGTTGACTTCGCCGCGTTCTATAACGGCAAGTTGCAAAGACACGGCATAAGGCGCGGTTTCAATGGGCTGCCAACCGCTTTGGGTATTCTCTTCGGGCATGACAGAGACATATACGTCGATTGCGCGGGAGGCGCCTTGCGCTAGATCAAAGAGTCGCCGATCCTCGTCAATAACCCGCGTTCCTCGCTAATACTCGACTCGACTTAGGCCGTGCGTACTGCTCCCGCAGTCGCCAAGCATCGGCGTTGCCCCGCCGGGTTCGGTGCCTTGTCTGGGTCATCACCCGCTCGGGTCCTCAGCAACAGCCAAATTCTTCGCTTCCCTGACGCATCGCCGTAGCCAGGCTGATGCGGTCGGCCGGATCACCCCCATGCCGACCGCGCCGGCCGTCGCCCCGCGCCTGTGCGGACCGCTAAACCGCTTACCCGACCAGCGGGCGAAGCACGGGATAATCATCGGACAAGTGCAAGCGCTCGACCAAGCCGTCGAGGCCCCAAACGTGGCCGGCGCGATGCGCGATCAGGTAGACAATCACGGTGGCGTAGACGAGATGATAATCGACGAGAAAGTTGACGTTCTCCTCGATGTATGGAAATTTCATGTGGGCGAAATAGTAGGTGATCATCAGCAGTATTCCGAACGGCCCGCTCACCCGCACGAGCAGACCCGAGATCAGCGATAGGCCGATCAGCAGATGGCCCCACTTCACCAGGAAGTCGGTCACAGGCAACACCGCCGGCTGTGCGAATATCGAGAAGAAGCCGTGAAAGGTAACGACGTGATTGAGGAAACCGGCGGTGTCGAAATTCTCCCAAATCTGCGAAGCGCCGGCGTAGAGGAACGTCCAGCCCATCAAGATACGCAGGACAAAGATGATGCCGCGGTCGAGATTGGATTCAGTCATGGCACGCTCCTTCATGGCACATTCCTTTCTTCGCGTTGGTCCGAAAGATTGCATCGAACGGCCGCAAGCGACATTGATTCAGGTCAACCCATCACGTCTTGCGGGCTCGCGCCTTGCGGAACGCGAGTGCGGGAGCAGGAGCGTCAAATCGCGTCCAGGTGCGGACGACCTCGGCCGCCGCTAAACCGAACAGGAGCTTCGAGGTCAGGCTGATCGCGTAGGGCACCATGTGCACGAAGGCCGGACTGACAATCGGCAGGACTACAAAGAAATTCATTGCCCACACGCCGGCGAGCGCCAGGAGCATGAACGGATAGGGATTTCTCAGACCGTGCTTCGCTGAAAGCGCTTGCCAAGCGAAAGTCAGGGCGGCGCCGAGCGTCGCGGCGAGAATCATGTGTACGCTGATGCCGAGCGTCACGGCAGAGGCAGCCGGCAACAGCGCGCTTACTCCGGCAGCCGTCGTGACTCCGCGGGCGAGTGCGGTCGCATCGGTCCCGGCTATGCCGGCATAGAGCGTCACCCAGGCGATTTCGGCCAAGCCGCCGGCGGCCCCGGCGACAACGCCGCTAGCAAGTGTTTCAAGCTCTCGCGTATTGGTCATGATAGCCACCTCAATGTTCGATCCTGGGCGGATGAAGCCATCGGTCTGCGGCGGCGGCTTTGACCTGGGTCAACGGACGCAGATAAAAACTTCGGCTGTCAGTCGAGCCCACATGCTTCGCGAATGCGCTCCATGAGCGCATTGCCCAACAGCGGCTTTTCCACGATGGGGATTGCGGCCTTGGCGGCTCGTGCGCTCACTGCCGCGTTCGGATGGCTGACGAGCAGGATGGCTGGCGTGAAAACCTGGCGGCTGCGCAACGTCTCGATCAACTCCATGCCGCTCATTCCCGGCATGCCCTGGTCTATGACGAAACAATCGCAGGCGTCATGCTCGCCGGCACACGGAACTTCCGCGGCGCGCAGATACCAGCGTACCGTAAAGCCCTCCAATTCGAGCGCGAATTTGAGTGAGCTGCAGACTGCCGGATCGTCGTCGACCACCGTGACGACGGGCCGTCTTGCCGCGGCCTGCAGCCCACCTTCGATGGTCTGACCGAGCATGATCGCATTCGCATCCGGTAACGTTGCAGATGCCAAATTGCCGAAATGCGGCGTCCCCGCATTGATCTATCGCAAAAGAGGGCGGGCGCTTACCGGCCGAGGATGCCGGCGATGAGCGCCATGCGCACGAGATCGGACAGGCTGCCTGCTTTCATTTTGTCCATCAGGTTGGCCCGGTAAATTTCCACCGTGCGCGGGCTGATGCCGAGATCGAAGGCAATCTGTTTATTGGCGTGACCGCCGACCAACCCGCCAAGTACGTCGCGCTCACGTGGCGATAATGCCGCAAGACGGCTATCGATCTCCGCGCGCTCCGTCTGGCGTTTGATCTCGCCTGCTTGCTGCCGCAGCGCCGAGCGCACGCTTGCCAATAAGATGTCGTCGTCGAACGGCTTTTCCAGAAAATCGGCGGCGCCGAATTTCATGGCCTCGACCGCGAGCGGAACGTCGCCGTGACCGGTGACGACGATAACGGGGACGCTGATACCGAGTTCCTTCAACCGCCGCAGCAGGTCGATCCCGCTCATTCCCGGCATACGCACATCGGTAACGATGCACGTCAAATCAGCGTTAGGGAGTACGGCGAGAAACGCCGCCGCCGAAGCATGTGTCTGCACCCGTAAGCCGGCGGTATGCAGGAGGAATGCCAGCGAATCGCGCAGCGCTTCATCATCATCGATGACGTGGACGGTACCTGATTC
Source organism: Xanthobacteraceae bacterium (assembly GCA_030036975.1). Taxonomy (GTDB): domain Bacteria; phylum Pseudomonadota; class Alphaproteobacteria; order Rhizobiales; family Xanthobacteraceae; genus BOG-931. The sequence goes on from JASHSE010000439.1 coordinate 4,113, forward strand.
AGACGGCATTGCCGATTTCCTCTTCGTTTACGGCAGGCAGAGTGAAGGAAAAAATCGTGCCGCCGCCCGGATTAGGACGCGGCGCGATCGAGCCGCCGTGCGCCTCGATGATGGTGCGCGAGATCGACAGGCCGACGCCCATGCCCTGACGTTTCGTCGTGACGAATGGCTGAAAAAGCTGCTCGGTAATCTCAGGTGCGATACCGGTGCCGGTATCGGACACGCTGATTTCGACAAAATTGTCCTTGGTCAGCGACGTCGCGACGACAAGCTCGCGTCTGTTCGCGTCCTCCATCGCCTCCATGGCATTGCGTATCAGGTTGAGCAACACCTGCTGCACCTGTACCTTGTCGGCAAGCACGAAATTGTTGCGCGGATCGAATTCGAAGCTGACGTGCACGCCTTTGTCCTTGGCGCCTACCAGCGCCAGGGCGCTCGCCTCTTCGATGAGCTTCTTGACGTGTTCGACCCGCCGTTCGCTCTCGCCGCGGGCGACAAAGTCGCGCAACCGTCGGATTATTTGCCCCGCACGCAGAGCCTGCTCCCCGGCCTTGTCCATGGCATCGCGGAGCGCTGCGGCACCATCGTCGGAGCGGTTCTCAAGGAGGCGGCGGGAGCCTTTCGTGTAGTTGGCGATCGCGGAAAGCGGCTGGTTGAGTTCGTGCGCCAGAGCCGAAGCCATCTCGCCCATCGCGGTAAGCCTCGACATATGGACGAGCTCGGATTGCAGCTCCTGCAGGCGCGCCCGGGTCTCCTGCCGTTCCGTGATGTCGCGAATGAACCCGGTGAAGAAGCGCTGATCGCGTGCGCGCATCTCGCCGACGGCAAGTTCGATGGGGAATGTCGAGCCATCCTTGCGCTCGGCAACCACGACGCGGCCGATGCCGATGATGCGGCGCTCGCCTGTGCGTCTATAGTGCTCAAGGTAGCCGTCGTGCTGCTGTCGGTACGGCGAGGGCATCAACATCGCGACGTTTTTTCCCAGAACTTCCGACGCTCCGTATCCGAACAACCGCTCCGCCGTCGCGCTGAACGATTGCATGATGCCGCGTTCGTCGATAACGATCATGGCCTCGGGAATGCTGTCGAGAATCGATTGCAGATGGGTCGCGCGCGCGTGCGCTTCCTCCGCGCTGGAAACCGCCGAGCGCCTGAAACGGCTCAAAATTGCGCCGCGCCACGACACGCCGATGCCGACCAAAAGGAAGGTCACGGCATTGATGATCTCCGAGGTCGCCGGCGCGCCGGCAGCAGTGACGAAATACAAGCCGAGCCCGAGGCCGAGAAGGGTGTCCAGGAGGCCGGGCCCCCATCCGCCCACGGCGGAAGCGATCAGTATGGCCGGCAGGAAAAACAGGTACGAGGCCTCCCCGCGCAGGACCGACGCCAGCAGCAGCTTGACGCCGAGCGCCACGGCGAGGGCGAGGATCGCAATTCCATAGTGCAGGACGGCGCCGCGCACGGAGCCATATTTGAAGGAGATCCAGGCCGTATCGGGCTGCGCCTTCGGTATCATGTCGGACATCGTCGAACTGCCAATGCCCAGCCTGCGGCGGCGCCGTCAATCATCGGCCGGCCAGGCAAATTCAATAGGGCGTATCCGATGTTGCGGCGAGCCCTTAAGGGCTGGCCCTTAGGTGCAATATCTGAATTTAGCGATTGCGGCGCCGGCATTAGCAATACCTCACAATCAATGTGGAGGTAGGCCATGCTTTCCAGGATCGCAATCACCACCCAGGCCCTTCGCGCCAGCTCGGCCGGTCGCAGCGTCCCGCCGATGCCGCGCCCAGCGCCGATCGACTCCGGCGCGCCCGGCCCGCTCGATCAGGCGATGCAGCTCATGGGTGCGGTGATGCGGTTTTCGCGTAACGCCGAGGTTTTCGGCGAGGATGAGCCGGCCGAGTATCTTTACAAGGTCGTCAGCGGCGGCGTCCGCACCTACAAAATACACGACGACGGCCGGCGCCAGATCGGCGCGTTCCACTTGCCCGGCGATATTTTCGGGCTGGAGTTCGGCGGCAAGCACACGCTGTCGGCGGAAGCGATGAGCGATGCGGCGGTGCTAGTGGTGAAGCGGAGCGCGCTCGACGCGCTGGCCGGACGCGACGCGTCGATCGCGCAGGGGCTGTTCGTGCTCACCAGCCGCCAGCTGCAGCGCATGCAGGGGCGTGTCCTGCTGCTGTTCAAAAGCGCGCAGGAGCGCGTGGCAAGCTTCCTGTTGGAAATGGCCGAACGCTCGCCGGCAGGCGATAGCATCGAGCTGCCGATGTCGCGGCAGGAGATTGCCGACTATCTCGGCCTCACGATCGAAACCGTGTCGCGGACGCTGACGGGTCTGCAATGCGCGGCGATGATCGAAGTGCCGACATCCCGGTGCATCGTGCTGCGCGACCGACCAGCCCTCGACCATATGAACGGCTGATTTGACGAACGCTTCAAATCCAACTTGGGAGAAGGGCCATGCAGGTCAAAGATGTCATGACGCAGAAGGTTATTTCGATCGAAGCGAGCGCATCGGTGCTCAAGGCCGCACGATTGATGCTGCAAAACCATATCAGCGGCCTGCCCGTCGTCGATAGGGACGGCAAGCTGATTGGCATCGTAACCGAAGGAGATTTTCTCCGCCGTAGCGAGCTTGGAACCCAACGGGGCCGCCCGAAATGGCTTGAATTCATCATCGGGCCGGGACGGCTCGCCGACGAGTACGTGCATGCGTCGGGCCGCAAGGTCGAAGAGATCATGACGCCCGATCCGTACACCGTTACGGAGGAAGATACATTGGAGCACCTTGTCGAAGTGATGCAGGGTCGTCGCGTCAAGCGTCTTCCAGTCGTGCGAGACGGGCGAATGGTCGGCATCGTCAGTCGGGCCAACCTTATGCTGGCCCTGGCGAGCCTCGCTCGGGAGGCGGCACCGTCCACGGGTCCCGATTGGTCGATCCGCAGCCAGATCTTGGCAGCCCTTGGGGGCCAGCACTGGGCGCCGGACGTCAATGTCGTAGTCCGCAACAGTGTCGTTGAACTGTCTGGCGTGATCACGGACGAGCGGGAACGCCGCGGGCTGATCGTCCTGGTCGAAAATGTGCCGGGTGTGAAGGCGGTACACGACCATCTGGTCTGGGTCGAGCCAATGTCGGGGATGGCGTTTTCCTCCGCCGAGGATGAGGCGAAGGAGCACGCCGCCGGCTCCTGATTGAGACCGTCGGCGCCCAGCCTCATTCATCACTTGCGAGGGCGCCGTGCGCCCTAAGGAACCGTCCGCAGGATATAGGCGTATTCCGTTCGAACCGGCGATTTGACTGGTGGCGCTCTTCTTCTGTGTCATGTTCTGTGTCATGGCCGATATACGCAAGCATGCGAAATACGACGCTCTGATCTACGCCTGCCATGCGCTTGCGCCGGTTCGGACCGCGGTCGCCCATCCGTGCGACGAGACTTCGCTCCGTGGCGTTGTCGAGGCAGCCGACGCCAAAATCATCCATCCGATCCTGGTCGGACCGGAACCCCGCATTCGAGCGCTTGCCGCGTCCCTCAATCTCGATATCGGCGGCCTGCAGCTTATCGATACTCCATTCAGCCATGCTTCCGCGGCCAGGGCGGTAGAGATTGTCGGCTCGGGCGAAGCGGACACGCTGATGAAGGGGAGCCTGCACACGGACGAGCTGTTGGCAGAGGTGGTCAATAAGGACACCGGCATTCGCACTGCCCGGCGTATCAGTCACGTCTTCATCATGGACGTTCCGACCTATCCCAAGCCGTTGTTCATTACTGATGCAGCTGTCAACATTTTTCCGACCCTCGAGGACAAGGCCGACATCGTGCAGAACGCCATCGACCTCGCCCAGGCATTGCGGATCGATCGGCCGAAGGTCGCAATCCTCTCCGCCGTCGAAACGATAACGTCGAAGATTCCATCGACCATCGACGCCGCCGCTTTGTGCAAAATGGCGGACCGCGGCCAAATCACGGGCGGCGTATTGGACGGGCCGCTTGCTTTCGACAACGCGGTCAGCGGCGACGCGGCGAAGATCAAGCATATCAGGTCATCCGTGGCGGGCGACGCCGACATCCTGCTGGTTCCGGACCTTGAAGCCGGTAACATGCTCGCGAAAGAGCTGAGTTTCCTCGCCGCCGCCGATGCGGCCGGCATCGTGCTGGGCGCTCGGGTGCCGATCATCCTGACGAGTCGCGCCGACAATGTGCGCACGCGGATGGCAAGCTGCGCAGTCGCGGCGCTTTACGCGCATGCGCGCCGGGTCGCCGCCCTGGGAATCGGCAAGCTTTCGGATTGAAGCTCATGCGCGAGCCGCTCCTCATCATCAATGCCGGATCGTCCAGCATAAAATTTTCGGTGTTCGAGACCGCGGCCGACCGATCAGTGATTTTGCGGGCACGGGGTCAAGTTGAAGGCATAGGCGAGGCGAGCGAGCAAGAGACGCAAATCGAAGTCGCCGATGCCGGCAACAAAACACTGATCGATCAGCCGATAGCCGGTCATGATCACGAGGGCGCCATGCGCGCCATTCATGATTGGTTCGGCGCGCACATCGGCAGCGAAGCTGGATTTTCGGGGGTGGGTCACCGTGTCGTTCACGGCGGGGCAGTCTATACCGAACCCGTCCTGATCGATGGGAGGGTACTGAAGGCTCTGCAAGAGCTGGTACCTTTGGCGCCGCTGCATCAGCCGCACCATATCGCCGCGATCCGCGCCTTCAGTGCCGTCGTACCGCAGGTGCCGCAGGTGGCCTGTTTTGATACCGCGTTTCACGCAACGGCACCGCCGATGGCCCAGCAATTTGCCTTGCCCCGCTCGCTTACGACAAGAGGCGTGCGTCGCTATGGCTTTCACGGTCTCTCGTACGAATACATCACCTCGGTGCTGCCGCAAGTTGCGCCGGAATGCGCCGCCGGCAAGATCGTGATCGCGCATCTCGGTAATGGCGCGAGCATGTGTGCGACCGATAAGGGTCGTAGCGTTGCGACAACGATGGGATTTACGGCTTTGGACGGTTTACCGATGGCGACCCGTACTGGCGCCCTTGATCCCGGCGTGATCCTTTATCTGCTGCAGCACGATCAAATGAGCGTGTCGGAGGTCGAAGAACTGCTCTACCAGCACTCGGGCCTTCTTGGTGTCTCCGGTCTGTCGAGCGACATGAGGACCCTGTTGGCGAGTGATCGTCCCGGAGCGAAAGAAGCGGTCGATCTGTTCGTCTACCGGATCGGTCGCGAGCTCGGGTCGCTGGTGGCTGCGCTTGGCGGGCTTGACGCCATCGTCTTTACGGCGGGTATCGGCGAACACGCTCCTGAGATACGAGCTCGCGTCTGCAAAGATGCGAATTGGGTCGGAATTGTTTTGGATGAGACGGCAAATTCGGCAGGTAGCCGGCGCATTTCGGTCAAGAATTCGCGGGTCTCGGCATGGTGCATTCCGACGGATGAAAACTTGATGATAGCGCGCCATACCAGGCGCCTCCTCGACCGCGTGGCCTCCCCGGCGCTGCAGGATTGACGCCGCCATGAAGGCACACGAGATCATGACCCGTGACGTCGTATCGGTGCGGCCCGCCACCCCGGCGCGTGAGATCGCAAAGCTGCTTGTCGATAGGGGCATCAGCGCAGTGCCCGTCGTCGATGACACGGGCGCTCCA
>JASHSE010000440.1 GCA_030036975.1 Xanthobacteraceae bacterium
GGTGGCGGGCGGCAAGTAGCAGCGCCCGCTACGGCACCGGCAGCGCCGTGGTCGATTTGATCTTCTCCATGGCGAAGCGCGAGGTGACGTTGGTCAGCGGCACCGCGCCGATCAGGCGCTTGTAAAAGGCGTCGTAGCCGGCGATGTCCGGCACCACGACGCGCAGCATGTAATCGACGTCGCCGGCCATGCGGTAAAACTCCATCACTTCCGGCATCGCCCCCACCACCTTGGCGAAGCGGTCGAGCCAGTCCTGGGAATGGTCGCCGGTCTCGATGGAGACGAATACGGTGACGCCGAGCCCAACCTTGTCCTGGTCGACCAGCGCCACGCGCCTTTGTATGACGCCGTCGGCTTCGAGCCGCTGAATGCGCTTCCAGCACGGCGTCGACGAGAGGCCGACGCGCGAGCCGATTTCGGCAACGGACAGCGCGGCATCTTCCTGCAGAACGGCAAGGATTTTTCGATCAATCGCATCCATAGGAATAAACTTCCAATTGCCTGATCCGGGATCAGTTTAGGAAGAAAAAAATTCTAAATCAAGCGGCGCGCGCGCGGCCTACGAGGCCATTGTTTTGCCTTGACTGAGCCGGCCGTGCTCGCCTCGGTCAAAAAGGTCTCGACCTCCGCCCGCGTCGGCATGCCGGCGCCGCCGCCGAGCCGGCTGCATTTGATGGCGGCGACGGCGGCACCGAAGCGCATCGCCGCGACTTCGCTTTTGCCTTCGGCGAGCGCCACGACGAACCCGCCGTGAAAGGCGTCGCCGGCGGCGAGCGTATCGACGGCGTCAATCTTGAACACCGGCAAGCGCTGCGGTTTGCCGCGTTCCAGAAAGACGATGTCGTCGGGCCCGTTGCTGACGGCGAGGAACGCGTCGCTGCGCTTGGCGATGCGCAACAAGCCTTCGGCGAGATCGGCGACGCCCGTGGTCTCGCGCAGGCACTCGGCCGAAAAGATCAGATGCGTCGCCGTCGCGAACAGCGCATCGTCCTCGACCGTCGGGCGATCGCCGTCGACCACGAGCGGCACGCCGTGGCGCCGCGCCGCAGCACAAATCGGGGCGACGAAGGCCGGATAGCGGTTGTCGGCGAGCACGATATCGAAATTGCCGACCAGCGCATCCGCATCGGCCGGCGTCACCGCGGCAACGCGCTCGTCCCGATAGGTGACGATCATGCGGTCGCCGCGCGCATCGATGAAGATCGCCGACAGCGCCGTGGCCAAACCCGGCACGCGCTGGCATGCGGTGCAATCGATGTGTTCGCGGGCAAGCGCCGCGAGCACGCGGTCGCCGTTGTCGTCGTGGCCGGGCGGGCCGCCCATCGGTCCGGCGAGCGCGACGCCCACGCCGAGCCGCGCCACCGCGACCGCGGCATTGGCGGCGCAGCCGCCGTTGACGACAAAATAGCCGTCCGCCTGCACCTTGCCGTCGGGCTTGGGAAATTCCTGGACGCGAAACACCTCGTCGAGCACGATGATGCCGGCGCACAGCACACGCGGGCCGCCCGCCGTCTCAGCGGAGGACATCGGCGCCTTCCTCGATGTAGCGGCGGATGATGTGGTGGGCGATGGCGTGCGGCAGCGTCGCGGTGAGGCCGGCCGGGTGCTTGCGCAACAGCATCAGCGCCACTTCTTCGCGCTCGAACCAGCGCGCATCCTCCAGTTCGCCGTGATCGACGACGAGCTTATCGGACAATGCTTGCGCATAGCAGCCGATCATCAGCGACATCGGAAACGGCCACGGCTGCGAGGCGAAATACGTCACGTGCCCGCAGGCGATGCCGACTTCCTCCAGCACTTCGCGGCGCACCGCCTCCTCGATGGTTTCGCCGGGTTCGGCAAAACCGGCCAGGCAGGAAAACATGGTCGGCGCGAAACGCGGCGAGCGGCCGAGCACGCAGCGCTCGCCGGCGATGGGCAGCATGATCGCGACCGGATCGGTGCGCGGAAAATGCTCAAGCTTGCAGACCGGACAGTCGCGCCGCCAGCCGGCTTGCACCGGCGCGCTCCGCGCTCCGCAATTCGGGCAGAAGCGATGGCGCGCATGCCAGCCGAGCACCGCCTTGGCTTCGGCGAGCGGCGGCAGATGTTCGGCCGCGACCAGATTGTGGGTCGCGATGCTGCGCAGGTCGGTGAGCTTAAGGTCGCTGCGCGTTTTCAAAGGCTCGAGCGGCGCCGGATCGAGGCCGAAGCCAAAACGCGGCGCGCCGTCCATCAAACCGAGGAACACCGTCTCGCTCACCCAGGGGAAGGCCTGCGCCTCGCCGGCCGAGAACAGCGGATCGAGCGCCTCGCCCGAGTTTTTCATCACGACGCGTTCGCCGCCGATCAGATAAAAGCCGGCGCGGCGGTCGGCGAAAAGCTTGCTGATCGCCGCTACATCGCCGCGTAGCGCGGCGGCGCGGTCCATGCGGCTCGCGGTGTAGCCGAGATACGGCGGCACGCCGAGGTCGGGACGAGGGGCCACGCGATTAAACGCCGTCATTCCGGATCGCCGCGCAGCGGCGAGTCCGGAATCCATAACCACGAATGGACGAGATTTTAAGGACACCTGCCATTATCCGACCCACTTGTGGTTATGGATTCCGGGCTCCTGAGATTCCGTCATTCCGGATCGCCGCGCAGCGGCGAGTCCGGAATCCATAACCACGAACGGACGAGATTTTTAAAGACACGTGCCATTATCCAACCCACCGTGGTTATGGATTCCGGGTTCCTCGCTGCGCTCGGCCCCGGAATGACGAAGGCCTTACTCGGCCGCTTCGCGCAAGGGCCGCGGATAGAACGCATCGTAGAGTTCCGGCCGCTGCCATTGCGGGCCGAGCACGCCCTGCTTGGCGGCAAAATTTTGCGACGCGCCGATTTGGTCGCGGCCGGCGCGCATGGCGCGCAGGCGGTCGAGGTCGACGTCAACTACGCTCAACCCCGGCGCCGTGCTTTCGAACACAATCTCCTCCGGCGCCGCCACCATGGCGAGACCGCGCTCGCCGTGCTTGAACAGATTCTGCGTGGTGACGACCACGGCCAAATTTTCGATGGCGCGCGCCCAAATCAGCGTCCGCCACGTCGCCCACAGCCGGCGCTTGTCGGTGCCCGCCGGCATGAAGATCAGCTCGGCGCCGCGCAGCGCCAGCGCGCGGGCCACTTCGGGCATGTACACTTCGCTGCACATGGCGAGCCCGACCTTGCCGTGCGCGGTGTCGAACACCGGAAAATCGTTGGCGGCCACGTACTGGAACTCCCAGTCGTTACCGCCGGTATAAATCCACGGCCCGTTCGGATGGGTGCGCCGGTAGCGCGCCGGGGCGCGGCCGTCCGGATAGGCCATGACGATGAGGTTGTGCGCGGTCGCGGCCTTGCGGTCGAGCGGCTCGATGGTGCCGAACACCACGTGCAGGCCATGCGTCGCCGCCGCCTCGGCCATGGCGGGAACCGCATCGAACGTCGCCGGCATGCGCCAGGGGCCCGGATAGGTTTCGGGAAAGCAGACGAAATCGGCGCCGTCATGGGCGGCGTGCTCAATGGCGCGGAGCGCATCGGCAATGTTGCGCTCGGCCGCGGTGGCCGGATGCGAAATCGGCTGCACGATGGCGATG
>JASHSE010000441.1 GCA_030036975.1 Xanthobacteraceae bacterium
GATCGGGCGCGGTCAGATCGGCCGCATCGGCGCTCATGCCGAAGCCGACGATCTCGCCCAAAATCGTGGCGTTGCGGGCCTGCGCCCGCTCCAGCGGCTCGAGCACCATCGCGGCGGCGCCCTCGCCGAGCACCAGGCCCATGCGGCCCTTGGAGAACGGCCGGCAGACGTCGGGCGCCATCACCCGCATCGCCTCCCAGCCGCGCACCGTGCCGAAGGTGATGCAGGCTTCGGTGCCGCCGGTCACCGCGCAATCGACGAGGCCGCCGCGCACCATGTGGAAGGCGATGCCGATGGCATGGGTCGCCGACGCGCAGGCGCTCGCCACCGCAAAGGCCGGCCCGCGCAACCCGCAATCCATCGAGATCTGGCTCGCCGGCGCGTTAGCCATCAGCTTGGGAATGGTCAATGGGAACACCCGCGTCCGTTTTTCCAAGTAGACGCGGCGGAAACTCTCGTCGAGCGTGGTCTGGCCGCCGACGCCGGTGCCGACAATGGTCGCCGTGCGCACCGACAGCGGCATGTCGAAGGCAAGGCCCGACTGTGCGATCGCCTCGCGCGCCGCCACGACGGCGAATTGCGACACGCGGTCGAGCGTCGAGAGCTGCCGCTCGGCGAAGTGCTTGAGCGGCTCGAAATCCTTCACTTCGGCGGCGACCTTCTGGGTCAATTCCTCAGCCGCCGGCGGCAGCGTGATCGGGCCGAGCCCGCTTTTGCCGAGCTTCAAGTTCTCCCAGTACGAGGCGGCGGTGTGGCCGAGCGGCGAGACCGCGCCCAGGCCGGTGACGACGACACGATGCACGCCGGTCACGACGTCTTTTGCGCGACCAGCTTTTCGACCGCGGCGACGACGTCGCCGACGGTTTCGAATTCGGTCCGCGGATTGTTGGTGTTGGCGTTGTACGGAATCTGAATGTCGAATTTTTCTTCGAGGTCGAAAATCATCTCCACGGCGTCGAGCGATTCCAGGCCCAAATCGAGCAACTTGTCCGACAGCTCGACTGTCGGCTTATCGACCCTCTTCTTCTTGGCAATGATGGCGATCACGTCGCCGGCTACGTCGCTCATGACGGCACAGTCCCGTTATTTCTTGCCCGTACGGCCGACGATCCTCTCCAGCTCGTCCAGCCGTGACGCCATGGCGGCCACCTTATCATGAAGCCGCTTCTGGCGGCCGAGATAAAGATGCTGTTCGACCGAGCGGGCGTGCGGCTGCGCCGGATAGCCGGACACGAAGGCGCCGGGCGCAACGTCACTGCCGACGCCGGACCCGGCCGCCACCACTGCCTGATCGCCGATGCGAATATGATCGCCAACGCCGACGCCGCCGCCGAGCCGCACCCGGTCGCCCATGACCACGCTGCCCGAAATACCCACCATGCCGCACAGAATGCAACTCTCGCCGATGCTGACGTTATGGCCGATATGGACGTGGTCGTCGATCTTGCTGCCGCGGCCGATCCGCGTCGATTCCAGCGTGGCGCGGTCGATAGTGCTGCAGGCGCCGATCTCGACGTCGTCGCCGATCTCGACGTTGCCCAACGAATGCACCCGCTGCACCGCCACGGCCGCAGTGAAGGCCGATGCCGACATCAGGTCCGGCGCAAAGCTGAAGCCGTCGGCGCCGATCACCGCATTGCTATGCACGATGACGCGATCGCCGATCCGGCAATCGTGACCGATGCGCACGCCGGAATGAAACAGGCCCTGCGCGCCGACGGTCACGTCGGCGCCGATCGTCACTTGCGGCATAATTGTGGTTCCAGCGCCGATCCGGCTGCGCGGACCGATGGTGGTGTAAGCGCCGATCGAGACGTCCGCTCCGAGCTTGACGTCAGGGGCAATAACGGCCGTCGGATGGATGCCGCGCTCATGCGGCGGGCCGGGATCGAACAAGGCGGTCAGCCGCGCCAGCGCCATGCGCGGCTCCGTGATGGCGATCACCGCTGAAAACGATCGTGGCGGCGGCGCTGCCGCGGCAACCAGGACAGCCTGCGCCTTGGTTTGCGCCAAAGCGGCAGCAGCCTGCGGGCTGATAGCGACGGCGAGGTCCGACGGCCGCTCGGCCCGCGCCGGGTGAACCAGCCGATCGATGGCGATTTCGCCGTCGCCATCGAGCTTCGCCCCGAGGGCCTCTGCGATATCCCTGACCAACATGAATTTATTGATATTCCGGTGACTTAGATGCGAATCTTGACACGGAAGAATGGCCGCCGACAGGCCCGAACCTGCGCTAGATTACCCATTGGGTCAACCTTGGCCGTTCGAGCCGGCCCTGTTTCGAGCGGCGAGGCTCGCCTCACGTTAATCCGAGATCCGGAAGGCAATAACTCATCCCCGCTGCTTGCTCTTGAGATTAAGTGCTATGGCCGCGCGAATAAGGGCCTTCAGGGCAGGTTCGTTGATGTTGTCATCTTGCCGAATATCGATGGCGCGCCTGACATTCCCCTCCAGGCTGGAGTTGAACAGATGGGCGGGGTCCTGCAATGAAGCCCCTTTGGCGAAAGTCATTTTGACCACGCTTTTGTAAGTTTCTCCGGTGCAGACAATACCCGCATGGGACCAGACCGGCGTCCCCATCCACTTCCACTCTTCGATGATCTCGGGATCTGCTTGCTTTATGAGCTTGCGTATTCTCTTGAGCGTCTTGCCGCGCCAATCCCCGAGTTCCTCGATTCTCCGGTCAATCAGCGCCGAGGCAGATTCCTTTACCAGTGCCGAATTCTTCATCGCTCTATCCCAAAGCACCACATCTTGCGAGTGCGCCTCGTCCGATGGTTTGACACCATCAACGTGTCCTGCTCTCGGTATTGCCCTCGCTGTGCCGAGCTTGCAATCGCGGCCCATACACGCTCAATAGCCGCACGACCCGGGAGAACCATATCCATGCGCCAAAGCCACATGTGGCCAAGCCGTGTCGCCGCAATTGCCATCGTCATTGCGGCTTCGGGATTATACGCGACGGCGGCCGCCGCACAGGAAACCGTCAAGATCGGCATCGTCATCCCGATGACCGGGACTTCGGCGGCGGTCGGGCGGGAAATTGCAGCCGCGGCAAAGCTCTATGTGGCGCAGCATGGCGACACCGTGGCCGGCAAGAAGATCGAGCTGATCATCCGCGACGATGCCAGCGTTCCCGACAATGCCAAGCGGCTCGCCCAGGAGCTCATCGTCAACGATCACGTCAGCTTCCTCGGCGCCGGGCTCACCCCCAGCGCCATGTCGATGGCGCCGTTGGCAACGCAGGGCAAGGTGCCGACCGTGGTGATGGTGTCCGGCACGTCGGTAGTGACGGAGCGCTCGCCCTATTACGTGCGCACCAGTTTCACGCTCGGCCAGCAATCCGGCATCATTGCCGACTGGGCGATCAAGAACGGCAGCCGCAAGGCGGTGTCGATCCTGTCCGACTGGGCGCCCGGCGCCGAGGCCGGCAAGGTCTTTGAGCAGCATTTCACCAAGGGCGGCGGCCAAATCCTCGATACGCTCAAGGTGCCGCTTGCCAATCCGGATTTTGCGCCGTTCCTGCAGCGCGCCGCCGACCTGCACCCGGACACCCTGTTCGTGTTCGTGCCGGCCGGCCAGGCCGGACCGTTCGCGCGGCAATTCGCCGAGCGCGGCCTCGACAAATCCGGCATCAAGCTGGTCGGCCCGGGCGACATCGTCGACGACGACGACTTGCCGGGAACCGGCGACACGCTCATGGGCGTCGTCACCGCCGGCATCTATTCGGCGGCGCATGCTTCCGCGCTCAACAAGCAGTACGTCGACGCCTATCGGAAGGCGACCGGCCACCGCGCCAACTTCATCTCGGTCGGCGGCTATGACGGCATGCACCTGATCTACGCGGCGCTACAGAAGACCGGCGGCAAGACCGACGCCGATGCGGTGGTCGGCGCCATGAAAGGGATGAGCTGGGAAAGCCCGCGCGGCCCGATCTCGATCGATCCGCGCACCCGCGACATCGTGCAGAACGTCTATGTCAGCAAGGTCGAGAAAGTGAACG
>JASHSE010000442.1 GCA_030036975.1 Xanthobacteraceae bacterium
ATGCACCGACGGCTTCGAAGGCGGAGACGATAGTCAAGTCTTGACCCTTCCACTTACCAGGCTTGATGGTGCCGGAATCGACGTAAATCGCAGGCACATTGCAAGCCGCCAATCCCATAACACAGCCCGGCTTGTTCTTATCGCAGCCCGCGATGCACAAGAGGCCATCCATTTGATGGCTCCCCCATCCGATCTGAATCGATCTGGCGATTTCCTCACGTGACGGGAGCGAATATCTCATGCCCTCCGTTCCCATACTGATTCCATCGCTTGCCGTCGGGAAGCCCCAGGTTTGCGGCATCGCTCCAGCCGCTCGCAGCGCTTCGACGGCGCGGTCGACCAATGACAGAATGCCGGCATTACAAGGCAGCATCGTCGAATGGCCGTGCGGTACGCCGACGATCGGCTTTCCGAAGTCGCTTTTGGTAAATCCCACCGGGTACAGCATCGAGCGGTTTGCTGCGCGGGCATCACCCTCGGTGATGGCGCGAGAACGCCTGTTTAGAGCCACTTGGTCCTCCGGGGCTTCGCTTTAATAGTCCCAGTGTATTACTGCGATCCAGGCCCAGCGCAACCCGTCAGAGCTCTTCGCGAAGCGAGGTCAAGGACGCACGAGCGCGGACCAATCGCTCGATTTCGGGTTGAACAGCAAAGGACTGGTCCCGCCGGCGCGCGAGCGCGTCCTCAATGACGTTGCGAGTCGCCGCAATGGTATCATCCAGCCGCTCCTCAAATTGCGAGGTGGCGTGGCGAAACGTTTCGTCCAGCCCTCGTAAGACGGCCCAGCGAAGATTTTCGCCGTTGCGCACAATTAGCTCTTCGGCCTGTTGGATCATGCGGGCGCGCAGCCGCGCCCGGCGGAGGCTTGCCGGAAGGAGGCGATCGATCAGTCGACTTGGATCGGGAATTAAGCTCAGCCTGGTGCTCTCAGTGACCCAATAAGGATCCTCTCCAAGTTCGAAGGCTTGCCGTTCGGCCTCGAGCCCCAGCGGGACATCGAAGATTTCCGCCGCGGTCTGGCGGACGCGATCGACCAGCGCGCTGACACGGTCCTCGCAGCCGCGAAGAGCGGCGCCGGTGTCGGCAGCGAACGCGCTCGTCAGCGGTTCGCGCGCCGCCTCGAATTCTCGCTGCATGGCTTCGGACAGGGCGCGCCGGGCCGTTTCCTCCCAAGCCATCGGCACAGCACCCGAGAGGCTTTTATCGATGACATCGGATAGTCTCGCCGCGGTCTCTTTGCGCAAGGCATCGACGCGGGAATCCAAAGCCTCCCGCAGACGCCGGTGTTCTCCTGCGAGAAGGTCGCGCGTAATGCGCCGCTCGTACTCGATGGACCGTAACGCAGCTTGGAATGCCTCCGACTTTTCCGCAAGTTCCTCGATCGGCAGGTTCAGGGCTCGGATGCGAAGGCTGAGTTCAGCCGAAGCTTGTGTCAGAACATCCGCTGCCTTACGCCGCACCGCTTCTTCGAGCCAACGGTTCTTTTCGCTCGCAAGCGTTCGCAGGAGATGCTCTTCGAGCGCCGCGACACCGCTTGCCTCCAGGGCTTGACGGTTCGCGATCTGTTTGGCGGCCAAGGCGTCGCGCGCTGATATGCAGAAAATTCCACTCTCTGTCTCAATAAGGGATTTTTCGGACAAAACCTTCCGCAGAAATTCTATAATTCTGCGCCGATCTTCGGACTGCAGATAGTCCGCCTTGTTAAGAACAAAGAAGATACGCGTCGTCTTCGATCTTAAGCCGCGGAGGTAATCAAGCTCGACCTCAGTGATCGGCGGATCAGGCGAGACTACGAAGAAAGCCGCATCGCACTCCGGCAAAACCCGCAAAGCCGCTTGCGTGTTATGCTGGAGTGTCGAGCCGACGCCGGGGGTATCGATGATTACCGTGCCGTCGGCGAGGATGTCAGCCGGGTAAAACAGGTTGACCCGCTCGACCCGCAGTCGATTTTCGGGATTGGCCTCCTCGGCGACGAAACGGAATAGGGTGTTTCGGATCTCTTGCGGGCTCGGCGCGGAAAATTCCTCTTTTTGCGTCCGGTCCTTGAAATCAACTCTCACGAGCGGCTCACGACCCCACGCGATGAACGTGGCGATGGCGGTCAAGGGAATGACCCCCGTGGGTAGCAAGTCCGCGCCGAGCAGCGCGTTGATGAATGTGCTCTTGCCGCGCTTGAATTGTCCCAACACGGCCAGCTGCAGGCGTTCGTGCTTCAGACGACGGCGCAGCGCCTGTAATCGGCCGACGAGTAGCGATTCGGCCCCGACCCCGGTTTGCAGCGCAGACTCGGCGCGGCCGAGCGTGGCCGTGAGCGGCGACGGCGATTGTCTATATCCGTGCGAACACTCGGATTCCGGCGCGGCCATAGGATTGAGGTCGTTCATTCCAGATCGTTATCCTCGATTGCGGCAAGCTGCTCTTCGTCGCTGTCCTCCGCCACATTGGCGTCCTCGATAAAGGATCGGGCCCCAATCTTGGACTCTTGCTTTCGCAGCCATGACAGTATGTCGCCGCGCTGGCCGTTTATCGGCCGAGCCCACCTCAGATTCTTCAGAGCTTTGCTCTCTTCGCCGGCCCACCAGTATTCCTTGATCACCATCATCGACCAGCCGCGGCGACCCTGCTGGGTCAGCGTGAAAATATCAATGGCGAGTCCGTGCCGCGGCCCCGTGGCGGTGTGCCGCTCACGCTCGATCTCAACGCCATCATGTTTCCAATGGGACCGCTTCAAGCCTGGATTCGTGAGGCCGAGCAGCAGGTCGAACAATCTAAAGAACGCTGGGTCGCCAAAGCTTTTCACGGCGCGCCCTCCTTCGAAGGCGAGCCGACGCCGGTTAGGTCTGGCGTGATTGGAAAGGCAAGGGCCATACGTGTTCCTACCGCTCTGCGTCACGCGGCAGGAGTCATCAGCCCAGAGGGCATTTGCCGGGGGGACCCCATCCCCGTCGTTCGCGTCATCATATAGTGTTCCGGCGCCAGCCAAGCAAGCCGACAATGCTATCCCGCCCTAACCAGCGTCGGGAACGCAAGGACGATTGATTGGGTTGAGTGAATGCTCTAAATTGTCGCTTGGACTGGCGATGGAGTTCGCCTCAACCGCCTGAGCAGGCTGATGACTCCTACGGATGCGCGCCGCGCACGTGCGGGCGCCACGTAGGAAGAGCTCGCGGGTGATCTGCGATGGCGATCTTTTGCCGGTGTGATCTCCGTGTCATGGATTGGCAGCCGAACCGTGCTGCCGCGTGCAGCGCGGCGATTCGGCTGCTGCATTGCGGACATGAGGCGACGCCATGATCGAGCGGATCGTCTATAACCTCCTCCAGGTCGTGGTAGTGGTTGCCTTCGCACCCTTGGTCGAAGGCGTAACCAGTCGACTCAAAGAAATCATTCAGTCGAAGCGTGGGCCGAGCATTTTTCAGCCCTATCGCGACATTTGGAAGCTTCTCCACAAGGATGAAATCGTCTCCGAGCATAGTTCATGGATCTTTCGCGCGACGCCCTATGTCGCATTTGCTGCACCGGTATTCGTGGCGCTGCTGATCCCAGTTCTGACCCGATATCCGCTTTTCTTCGCATTTATGGGCGACATGCTCGGCGTCGGCTTTGTGTTCGCATTGGCCGGATTTTTCGCCTGTCTGGCTGCCGCAGATACCGCCAATCCCTACGGGCCCATGGGCGCCAGCCGCACGCGAATGGTCGGTTTTCTCGCCGAGCCGGTCTTCATTATGGTCTTTTTCACAATTTCCTTCGTGGCCGGTTCGACCATACCCTACATCGTGCAGACGCAATGGGTCACGCCGATCGCGAATTTTTTCGAGCCGTCGCACATCCTGTTGCTGATGGCATTCCTCATGCTCATCCTTGCCGAGGATGGCCGTATCCCGGTCGATAGCCCGTCCGGTCAATTCGAGTTGGCGATGATCGACCGCTCCAAATCGCTGGAATATTCCGGGCGAGGAGCCGCCCTGATGAAATGGGCCGGTGCAATGAAATTCTTTGTGCTCATCATCGTGTTTCTAAACGTGTTGGTCACGCCGTGGGGTTTGGCGCAAGGTAGGGATATCGGAAGCGTGTTGCTCGCGATTCCGCTCGTTCTCCTCAAGGTGTTTGGCTTTGTGCTTTTGCTGGTCTACATCGAATCCTCGCTGGCTAAGCTGCGTCTCTTCCGTATCACGGAATTTATAGGTGCCGCATTCGTGATCTCGGTGGTCGCGGTGATCACTCGATTGTCGGAGATTTGAGAGAGTATCATGGCCGGCACGCCAGTCCTTTCCGCACTCGATGCGCTGACAGGCGCTCTGTTTCTGCTCACAGCGCTCGGCGTCGTGGCCACCCGCCAAGTCCTGGCTTCACTGCAGCTTTTTATTGCGCAGTCCCTCCTATTGACGTTGTCAGCCGTACTGCTTGGCATAGCCCGGGGCTCCATTCACCTGTTCGCAGTGGCAGCTATCACCATCGCAACCAAAACTTTGCTGATCCCCTGGCTTCTTCGATACACCGTTAGCGCCGAAGTCTATCGCACGCGCGAGATCGAACGAGTCCTCAACATTCCGAGTTCATTGTTGATAGCGGCGGTCCTCATTGTTCTTGCCTACGTGGTTGCCAATCCGCTCCTTGGGGTCGTCGAAGTACCGTTCGCTCAAATCAATCTCCCGCTCGGGATCGCGGCTATGTTCCTCGGTGCCTTCACTATCGCTGTCAGGCGTGAAGCAGTTCCGCAACTGCTCGGATTGCTCGCAGTCGAGAACGGAGTGTTTTTTGCGGGCATTGCCATCGTACCGAACCTTCCAGTTATCGCGGAGCTGGCGGCTGCGGTCGACGTGCCGGTGGTGGCACTCGTCGTCGGGATGTTGACCCGCCGGATTCATGCACGACTTGGCACCACGGCGGTGGGTCAATTGGCATCGCTTCGGGAGCAATGACAAATCATGGTGCTCGCCGGCATTCTTATAATCCCCTTGCTAGCCAGCGGATTTGCGCTGTTGCCGCTGGGCCGGCGTTTCGCTCCGCCGATCACACTGCTTGCCTCCGCAGTTGTCCTCGGCCTCGCCACCGCCATTGCGGCGGAGGTTGCCCGCACCGGAAAGGCCGCGGCTTCGGGCGAGTGGCTGACATGTGACGGGCTCGGCGCGCTGGTATTGCTTCTCGTCGCTTTCGTGAGCTTCACCGCGGCGCTCTTTTCCTGGGGCTACATTGCGGAAAGCGTCAAGCGCGGGCGCCGCAAAAGCATCCAGCCCTATTACGCACTCTACAACCTGTTCGTTCTCTCGATGTTGTCGGTGCCGCTCCTGGCGAACGTGGCGCTGATGTGGATCGCGGTGGAATTGACGACTTTGCTTTCTGCGTTCCTGGTCGGTTTCGAGGACACGCCTGAAGCGCTCGAAGCGGCGTGGAAGTATGTCATTCTGACCACGCTCGGTGCCGTCCTCGCTTTGCTTGGATTTCTGATCCTGTATTGGGGATCACGCGTTGCCGGTCTTGAGCCCTTCACCTGGGTGGGGTTGGTCGCAGCGGCGCCGCGAATGCCGCCGGCGCTGCTGTGGCCTGCTTTTCTTTTCATTTTGGTGGGGTTCGGGACCAAGGTCGGACTGGTCCCAATGCACACTTGGCTGCCTGATGCACACAGTCAGGCGCCCGCCTCGATCTGTGCGCTGCTCTCCGGCGTCGAGACCACAACCGTTCTTTACGTGATCCTGCGGCTCTTCCCGGTGGTCGGCGTTGCACCCGGGCTCGATGCGCGCCCCTGGTTCATCGGCTTCGGCCTGCTGTCGGTTGCAGTGGCAACGCTGCTTTTCATTCATGTCCGCGACTTCAAGCGGATGTTCGCCTTCTCGACAGTCGAGCACATGGGGATCATCCTAGTCGCTGCCGGGCTCGGCGGTGCGGACGCGCACCTCGGTGCCGCCTACCAGATGGTGGCACATTCGGTCGGCAAATCCTTTTGCTTCTTCGCAGCGGGTGTGACCGTGCTTGGCGTTGGTAGCCAAGATATTGGTGCCGTGCGCGGTCTCGTGCGCTCGTCACCGCTTGCTGCGTTAGCTCTTCTCGCAGGCAGCTTTGCCATAGCCGGCGCGCCGCCGTTCGCAGTGTTCGTGAGCGAGTTTATGATTTTCAAGGCAGGGCTGGCCAGCGGGCAGTATTTGGTCGTCGCGCTCCTTGCAGTCCTCGTCGTCATCGCGTTTTGCGCGGTCATGCTTCACGTGAACCGGATGGTGTTCGGCGTAGCAGAACGGGAAATACGCCCTGCGGCCTTGCCGTATTCATGCAAGGCAACGCTGGCGCTCGCCGCCATTCCGCTGGTCGTCATCGGCATCTATGTGCCGACGCCACTTTACGACCTGCTCAAGGCGGCAGCGAGCGCGATGGGGGGCTAGGGCAATGGCCGTGCTTGATCGCATCCACGATGACGAAACCAGCTTGGCGAACTTCCTGGAGCTGTGTCGCATCCGATGGCGAGGAGTGGTGGTCGCGACGGCTGACGAAACGGAGAACACTTGTCGAATAGATTGCGGAGCCGAGCGCCTGCGCGACATCTGCCAATGGCTCGCCCACGATCTTGATTTTGCATTCGCTACGCTTGTTGTGGAGCAGGCGCCTACAAATTGGCTGCTCATCTACGCCTTCTATAAGGATGCCAAATCACCACTGGTGCGAGTCGAGCTGAAACTCGATGCGGCGCTGTCCGCGGTGCCATCCGTTGTCGACCTTTTCCGTGGACCTTCCTTCGACTGGCATGAGCGCGAGGTCGAAGATTTGTTTGGACTGCATTTCGATGGCCATCCACGGCTCGGTGAATTCGTCCTGCATGAGGACTGGCCCGAAGGCATCAATCCCATGCGGCGTGACTTCGAGGCGAGTAAGCACTTCGACCCCCGAACCACAGAGCCGAAATGGGAGCCACCGACGATCGTGACAGCACCGGGCGCCTTTGCCATGCCGATCGGACCGGTGTTTTCGGACTTTGCCGAATCGGCACATTTTCTACTCGAAACCGTCGGCGAGGATGTGATCCGTACGATACCTCGCTTCTTCTACAAATACCGCGGCGTCGAAAAAATTGCAGAAGGGCAACTGGCGAGCCGCGCGTTACTGCTGGCGGAGCGCTTTTCCGGCACCGCTGCCTTTGCGCATGGTCTGGCATTTTGTCAGGCGGTCGAGGCGATCTGCGGAATCAAGCCGCCATCGCGGGCGCAGGCGTTGCGCGTCGTATTGGCCGAGCTCGAGCGGCTGCGCAGTCATGCAGCGGCCATCACTGGCATCTGCAATTCGACGGCATTGGCAGTGGCGACCAGCCAAGCCGCACTCATCGAGGAAAAGCTTTTACGTTTAACCTGTGAGATCACTGGTCATCGTTATTTGTTTGGCGCTGCCGTTCTAGGTGGCGTCGGCTGCAATCCGTCCCGAACGGTTTGCACGCATTTGGCGGGGGCGGTCACCGAAATTACTCAAGAGCTGCGTAAGCTTTTTCAGATGCTGCGCTATTCCTCCAGCTTTCTTGATCGTCTTGAGGAGGTTGGAGTCATAACGGAGGACATGGCCATTTCCTATGGTCTGGTTGGTCCCATCGCGCGGGCATCCGGCGTGGCT
>JASHSE010000443.1 GCA_030036975.1 Xanthobacteraceae bacterium
TTGGCAACGAATGCTTCGCCCGCAGCAAGCAGGCCCGTCGCTTGAATTTGAGCCAGGCGACGCGAATATTGCTCCAACCGCCGTAGTGCCCGATCGTTTCGTCGACCTTGCGCTGCCAGTTGAATCGTCGAGCGACAAACCGGGGACCGTGCACGCGGGCGTCTTGCCGCAGCAGCGGATCGGCCAGCACCGCCGCAACCGCGTTGGCCAGCCGCGCGGCATCGCGGCTCTCGACGATAACGCCGGTCAAGCCATCGAGGATGGTTTCTCGGGTGCCGCCGACGTCCGGCGTGACCACGGGCACTCCGGCAGCCTGGGCTTCGATCAAGACATTTGGCGTGCCTTCGTAATGCGACGTCATCAGGAACACGTCGAGGCAGCCATAAATGGCGCCGATGTCGATCGTGGCACCGCGCAGTACGAGGCGCTGCGATAGGCCCATTTGCTCGAGCTTGACTGCAACATGCTCGGAAAGCGGGCCATATCCGGCAAGCACGAACCAGACATCCGGACGGTCGGCGGCAATGAGGCGAGCGGTGTCGAGCCAAAGATCCGGATCCTTCTCGGGCGCAAAGCGCATGATGGCGCCGACCGTCGGCGCGTCGGGCGGGATGCCGAGGCGCTGCCGGCATGCTTTGGCCTCTTCCGCGGTGCGAACCCGCATACTGTCGGGGACAAAGCCGTTACGCAGCAGCTTGACCGTGCCGCGTGGAATTTCCAGCCATTGCTCGAGATTTTGCGCATTGACGGCGCTGATGTTGAGCAGTTGGACGTTCGCGCTGCTTAACAGCCTGCGGTAGGCTTCGTAGTAAAGCGCCGCTTCCGGCTGGTTTTGCTGGAGCGGCGGTACGTTGACGAGTTGGATTACAATCTTGCGCACGTCAAGCGACACGGCGACAAGACCTCCGATCACGCTCGAAGGCTCCGACCAACAATGAACGATCGAGGGCTGGAAGCGGCGAATCGCCTGTTCGAGGGCCCGGCCCAAGTGGACAACGTTGAGGTGCTGCAGGATCGGCGTGAACCGTGCCAGGCCATGCGGGTCGCGGCCGTCCGGCGGCGGCAAACGCGTGTCGCCAAAGTCGCGGGCACAGCTCGTGCTGATCGGGAGTGCGGCGAATTCGGCTTCGAAGCCGGTGTCGCCGCTCGGTCCAACGTCGAGCTTGAAAATCTCGATGACATAGCCCCAGTCCAGGAGGCCGCGAGCGGTCGCCAGCAATTGTCGTTCGCAACCACCCCGGGCGAGCACGGAAATGACCATGAGTACGCGTCTAAAGGGCGGACGAGCGGGCATGATGCAGTCGATTCAGGAAGTCTGTTCTGGAAATGCGATGCGAAGCTCGGGAAAGCACCGGGAGCAGACTAACCCTCCGCCATACCGACGCTCAAGCGCGCCTCGACCCGCGGTGTTCTCGATGTGGACAAGAACGTCGGTCCCGAAATCGGCCGCTGGCGACATAGAATAGCCCGGAAGCCGGCGCACAGGCCGCAACCGGGGGCGTGTGGCGCTCCCTCCGCGGGCGGGCGGCGCTCGGCAGCGCCCGGTGGTGTTGGAAGACCCTGTAGCAGCGAACGTGCAAAGCACCGCGGCCTGGCTTAGGCTTGGCCGGTAAGTACGGGAGTTCGTACCGACAAGGGTGCGCGGAGACGCCGTGCAGACGACGCTGCTCGGATTGGCAATCGCGATCATCCTGGCGCTCGTTGCGGCGCTGGTGGCGCCGCTCGTGGTCGATTGGAATCATTATCGTGCCGCGATCGAGAGCGAGGCGAGCCGGCTCACTGGGCTCGCCGTCCACGTCGACGGTGCGATCGACGCGCGGCTGTTGCCGTCGCCCTCGATCACGTTGCGCGACGTCGCTGTCGGCGAGCCGGGCCAGGCGCCGCAACTGCGCGCCGGCATGCTCAAGCTCGAACTGGCGCTGGGGCCGTTGCTGCGCGGCAAGGTGCAGGCTTCCGAGCTGCGCCTGATCGGGCCGCAGCTTCGCCTCACGATCGATCGCTCCGGCGCGCTCGACCTGCCGAAACTGTCGCCGGCCTTCCGCCCCGAAGCGCTGTCGATCTCGCGCTTTGCCATCGAGGACGGCCGCGCGGTGCTCAGCGACGCCGCGTCCGGCGCGCGGTTTGCATTGAAAAAACTTGACTTCGACGGCGATGTCCGCTCGTTCGCCGGCCCGTTCAGCGGCGAAGGCGGCGCGGTGGTCGGCGACGCGCTGTACGGCTATCGCATCGTTGGCACCGCTGTCGATGGCGGCGGCGGGATAAAACTGCGGCTCAACGTCGATCCGACGGACCGGCCGCTGACCAGCGTGTTCGACGGCACTCTCTCCTTCGATCGCGGCGTGCCGCACTTCGACGGTACCATGGCCCTGGCGCGCCCGGTCGGCGCTACGCTCGCCAACGGCCAGCGCGTGGTCAGCGAGCCGTGGCGCGCCACGGCCGCGCTGCGCGCCGATCCGGCTGGCGCAGCGCTGAAGGACGTGGCGATCCATTACGGGCCGGACGAACGCGCCGTCGTGTTCGGCGGCACCGCCGACCTGACGTTCGGGCCGCAGCCGCACCTGAACGCCGATCTCGCGGCCATGCAGGTCAACCTCGACCGCGCCATGGCCGATCCGGATCTCACTGATCGGCCGCCGCTCGTCGCGCTGCGCAACGTGTTGCAGGCGTTCGCCGCTGACGCCAAGCTGCCGTTGCCGGCGCGGTTCGGGCTCTCGATCGGGGCGCTCACTGTCGGCGCCACCACGATCGAGTCGCTGCATGGCGCGCTCGACTTCGATCGGTCGGGTTGGCGCCTCGACGGCGTGCAGTTTCACGCGCCCGGCATGACCGAGGTGAATCTGAGCGGGCGGTTTTCCGGCACGCCGCAGGGCTTTGCCTTCCACGGCCCCGCCGCGCTCACGTCGGCCGATGCCGGTATGCTGGCAGCGTGGCTCGATGGGCGCGACACCGACCACGCCGCCGGCGCGGCGAGGGCGCTCACCGCCAACGGCGATGTGACGATCGCCAGCGATCGGATCGCGGTCGACAAGCTGAACGCGACGCTCGATGGCGAACAGGTCGACGGACGCTTCGCCTATAGTTGGCCGGCGGACAAGCGCCCGGCGCAGCTCGATGCCGATCTGCGCGCCGCGGACCTCGATCTCGACGCGATTCGGACCTTTGTCGCCTCGGCGCTGGGCGGTGACGGACTGGCGTTGCCGCAGGAGGTTACGCTCGCGCTCGATATCGGCCGCGCCAGTTTCGCCGGCGTCGAGGCAAAGTCGATCGTCACGCAGCTGAAATTCGACGCCGGCAGGCTGCAGATCGATCGGCTGTCGATCGGCGATTTGGGCGGTGCCAAGCTCGATATCGGCGGCCGGATCGACGAACTGTCGTCGCGGCCGCGCGGCCAGGTCACGCTCGATCTCGACGCCGGCGCGCTCGACGGCTTGAGCAACATCGCGGCGAAATTCGCGCCGCGGGCCGCGGCGCCGTTGCGCCGGCTCGCCGGCCGCTTGGCGCCCGCCAAGGTGCACGCGGTGCTCAATGTCGGGCACGCAGCGAGCGGCGGCAGCACCGCTGCGCTTTCGGTCAACGGCGATCTCGCCGCCATGCGGCTTGCCATAACGGGCAAGGCGAACGGCGAGCTTTCCCATCTCGGCGCCGCAGCGATGCAGGTCGACGGCCGGATCGACGCCGACGACGGCAGCGCGCTGGTGGCGCTGCTCGGACTTGATCGCGTGATCGCGGTCGATCAGCTGCCGGGGCAGTTGACCCTTACGGCTGCGGGACCGCTCGGCGGCGACATCCGCGTCGACGGCAAAGTCGGCGCCAGCGGCTTGGATGCCGCGGTGCACGGTACGCTGCGCGTCGCCGGCGATTGCAAGCCCTCGGCGCAGCTACAGGTGCAGGCCGCCGCCGGCGATTTGCGGCCACTGCAGCAGACCATGACGGGACAGCCCACCCTCGCCGTTCCGGTCTCAGCAAAGGCGGCGCTCGCGGTCGACGGCAGCAAACTCTCGTTCACCGACATCGCGGGCCGCGTTGGCAAAGCTTCGGTGCATGGGCGGCTTGCCGTCGATCTGGTCAGTCCGATTGCCATTGACGGCCGCATCGATGCCGACACCGCCGACGCGCCGGAGCTTTTTGCCATGCTGCTCGGGTTGCCGCGCAACAGCGGCGGCACCGCCGCATGGTCGGGCAGCACGATCGGCGCCGGCGCGTTCGGTGCGATGAACGGCGCTGTGGTGTTCAAGTTCGACAGCGCGTCTTTCACGCCGTCGCTGGTCATGCGCGATGTCGGCGGCGTGGTGCATTTTCAACGCGGTGCGATCAGCATCGACGATATCGGCGGCAACTTCGGCGGCGGACGCTTAAGCGCTGCGCTGGCGTTTCGCCGCAATGCCGACGTGCTGACCGCGCACGCGAAAGCCGCGGTCACCGATGCCTCCGCCGCGGCGCTGTTAGGCCCGGCGATGAATATCGCCGGCGGACAGCTCGGCCTGACGCTCGAGGGCGATGGCCTCGGCACGACGCCGGCCGCGCTCGTCGGCTCGTTGCACGGCACCGCAACGGTGACGCTCAAGGATGCGCAGTTCGCCGGCCTCGATGCCGCGGCGTTCACGGCGGCGTTGCAGGCCGCCGGCGAGACCGCTCCGATCGATATGAATAAAGTGCAAGCCGCCGTCGCGGCCGCGTTGGCCAACGGCCACGTCGCGGTGCCGGCCGCCAATGCCGCCGTGCCGATCGCCGGCGGAGCCGTCAATCTCAATCACGTGGTGCTGCAGGCCGCGCACGGCGCCGAGCTGGCGCTCGACGGCAGCGTCGACCTCGGCGCTGCGGCGATCGATGCACGGTTGACGCTGTCGCAAGCGCCGCCGGCCAAGGCGCTGATCGCCGCGCGGCCGGAACTCGCCGTCACCATCAAGGGACCGCTCGGCGCGCCGAAGCGCGCGCTCGACACGTCGGCGCTGACCAGCTGGCTGACGCTGCACGCGACCGAGCTGCAGACCCGCCGCATCGAAGCAATCGAGGCGAACCGCCAGCAAGGGGCCGTCGCCCAGGCGCCGCATCCGGACGCGCCGGATCTGCGCTTGCCGCCGGCCGGCGGCGTGGTCGAATCGGCGGTGCCGGCGAATGGCTCAGCTGTATCTACGGCACGTACGCTGGAGCGGCTGCAGCCGCTCGCCGCGCCGCCGCTCGTTCCGGACGGCAATCATCCGGCTTCCGGCAGTGCCGCGCCGCCGCCAGCGGCGCCGATCCGCTCGCTGCTCAATAATATCTTTCGCACCGACTGAAGTGTTCCGCGGTTTGTTGCTATTTCAGTCGCGCGGCCGCGGAGGCGCTCGTCGCCGTTTGGCCGCGTCCGTGTTCGTGCTCGCCGTCTCCGCCTGTCGCCGCGCGAAAGTGGTCGAGTACGAACAGGCGGATCGCTGACGACAGGTTGCCGTGCTGCCGACCCGCATCGATAGTCGCCACGAGCTCGGCGACAGTGCTGCCGCGGCTGGCGGCGATGTCCTTGAGCGCCGCCCAGAACGCATCTTCGATGCTGACGCTGGTCTTGTGCCCGGCGATCACGATCGAGCGCTTGACGATCGGCGACGTCACGATTCGTCCTCGCCTTCAATGCGGTGGCGATCAAGGTCTCGCTCGGCTTTTTCATCGTGCAACCGTTGCAGCGCCTGTTCGGCTTTGCTCCGACCATGCGCCAGCCGCCGCTGCGCCGCCTCCTGCTCGGCTTGCCGCCGCCTGGCTTGCTTGCGCGCAAGGCGAAGGTTGACGATGTCTGCCATTGCAAAATCCGTAAGGGTCGTCGTCAGACCCTGCGCCGTTTCTCGGCTCTTTTTCTGTAATTCGCCGGTATCTCATCGCCAGGCCGAGGAGCTTCACCACCCTTTCGCCGCATCAGCCGATCGAAAGCCGCAAAATTCGCCCGCTCGGCACGTTTAGCAAAATAGTCTGCCGTTTTCAGCACTGCGAGCTTCTCCGCGACCGCGCTGACAATAAACTGATTGAGTGTTGTGCCGTCCTCGCGAGCAACCTCCTCCACGGCACGCTTGAGCGAAGCCGGCAGGCGGAGGGCATAATTGCTATTCGTCCGCATTTAATTCCTCCTCAGAATGTCGGCTGGCATGAGAATCTCAATTCCGAAGTCGCGGGCGACGTTCGCGAAATCACGTGCATTAAACGTCGCGATCGCATTGGCGTGTCCGTTCACCGCAGCTTCGAGAACCATGTCATCATCGGGGTCCTTCAATCGTGGACGCCACAGGAAATGGGCCTCCACAGGTTCGGCGACCGCAGCAAGCACGTCGAGCGCGACGGCGGCATCGAGCAGCGTCATCTCCGCCTTCGCGAGATGCTCAGGCCGCGTCAGGACTGCCTCATATTCTACAAACAACGCCACCGTTGCGACCATCGTGAGCTGTCTCCGGCGAATCAACCGCACCAGCTCTGCGGCTGCACCTGCTCGGCTGCAGAATGCCGCGATGAGGACATTCGTATCCAGGACCAGCCGCATATCACGGGTAATATGCCCTTTCGCTGGAGATTTAGCAATCCTGAAGTCGTAGGTGACTGCTTTGGCGCTATGCCGCAGTGCTTATTCCGGCCGCGTCATCTTTTCGGGCCGCACCAGGCGGTCGAACTCCGCGCCCGATACATAGCCGAGCCGCACTGCTTCTTCGCGCAGCGTGGTGCCGTTCTGGTGTGCGGTTTTGGCGATCTGCGCCGCCTTGTCGTAGCCGATGCGCGGCGCCAGCGCCGTGACCAGCATCAGCGAATTTTCCATGAGCTGCCGGATGCGCGGCGCGTTGGCGCGGATGCCGGCGACGCAATGGTCGGTGAACGAGTTCGCCGCGTCGGCAAGAAGCCGGATCGATTGCAGCATCGCGTAGGCGATCACCGGCTTGAACACGTTGAGCTCGAAATGGCCCTGGCTTGCTGCGACGCTGATCGTGGTGTGATTGCCGAACACCCGGCAGCACACCATGGTCAGCGCTTCGCACTGGGTGGGATTGACTTTGCCGGGCATGATCGAGGAGCCGGGCTCGTTTTCCGGCAGGAGCAACTCGCCGAAGCCCGAGCGCGGGCCGGAGCCGAGAAAACGGATATCGTTGGCGATCTTGAACAGATCGGCGGTCAGCGCGTCGAGTGCGCCGTGGGCGAACAGGATAGCGCCATGCGAGGCCAGCGCTTCGAATTTGTTCGGCGCGCTGACGAACGGCAGGCCGGTCGCTGCCGCGACTTTTTGCGCAAACAGCTTGGCGAAGGCGCGTTTGGAATTCAGTCCGGTGCCGACCGCGGTGCCGCCCTGCGCCAGCGCGAAAAGCCCGCCGAGGCTGGCCTCGACCCTGGCCATGCCGGATTTCACCTGCGCCGCATAGCCGGAAAATTCCTGGCCGAGCGTGAGCGGCGTCGCGTCCTGGGTGTGGGTGCGGCCGATCTTGACGATGCCCGCGAAAGCTTGGGTCTTGGCTTGCAGCGCGGCGTGCAGATGCGCGAGCGCCGGCAACAGACGCTGCACAATCTCCTGCGCGGCGGCGATGTGCATGGCGGTGGGAAAGCTGTCGTTCGACGACTGGCTCATGTTGACGTGATCGTTGGGATGCACCGGCGCTTTGGCGCCGCGCCCGCCGCCGAGCATTTCGTTGGCGCGGTTGGCGATCACCTCGTTGACGTTCATGTTGGTCTGAGTGCCGGAGCCGGTCTGCCACACCGCGAGCGGAAACTCGCCATCGCGCTTGCCGTCGATGATCTCCTGCGCCGCGGCGACGATCGCCTTGGCACGGCGCGCATCGAGCGAGCCGAGCAACCGATTGGTCTGCGCCGCCGCGCGCTTGACGATGGCGAGCGCGACGATCAGCGCGGCCGGGATGCGCTCCTCGCCGATGCGGAAATTCCGCCGCGAGCGCTCGGTCTGCGCGCCCCAATAGCGCTCGGCCGAGACTTCGATCGGTCCGAAGGAGTCGGTCTCGGTGCGGGTCCTGTGAGCGGACGATGCTTGTCGCGCGACAGACGGAGCTGACTGCTGCCTGTCGTTTGGCGCGCGACCTCTCGTCCGACCTCTCGCCCGAACTCTCGCCCGAACTCTCGCCTCTGTCTTCATTTTTTCCTGAATCGATCGAGGCTTACGACTTCAGCACCGCCGGGCTGCGGTTGTTTCGCGGGTTCTGGAGCGGATGGTTCAGTCTTGACCTCGGCGGGGAGCTGCGCCGGCGGTGCGGGCGGCGCCGCAGCTTTCTCGGGCGCCTTCTCTTCGGCGCCTGTCACTGCCTCGCCGCCGGCCGGCTCGAACTGAAAGCCGAATTGCACTGCCGGATCGACAAAGGCCATGACCGCCGCAAACGGCACGGTCAGCTTCTCGGCAATGCCGCCAAACGACAGGCCGACGTCGAAGGCCTCGTCGCGCACCGTCAAATCCCAGAACTGGTGCTGCAGGACGATGGTCATGGCTTGTGGATATTGCTGGCGCAGCCGCTCCGACAGCCGCACGCCGGGCGCGCCGGTGGCGAAGGTGACCTTGAAATGATGCTCGCCCGGCAGGCCATTCTTCGCCGCGTCCGCCAGCACCGTGCGCACCACGCCGCGCAACGCGGCTTGGGCCAAGAGGTCGTAGCGGATGTGATCTTCAGGCATCGGGAATCAGGTGTCAGGAATCAGGTGCCAGGAATCAGGTGCCAGGAATCAGAAGGTCAGTAATCAGATTACGCCCAGAAGGCCAAGCTACTGAAGTCCAACTCTCCAGGCCGTCTGATTACTGATGACTGATACCTGATCCCTGGAAAGTGGAGGCTTCTGTTGCCAGGTGCCTCCGAACCCCGCCTGGCGCTGCTAAGACGCCAGGGCTTCAGTCGGTCTTTCGGACTGCATTACGCAGCCAGAGCAACCGGAGCATAGTTGTCGTTGGCAACTATGAATTTGGCCCGATAACGCCGGAACCATGCCGAGCAAAAGCGCGCCCTTTACGCCCTCGTCGATCCTATTTCGACCCCATGATCAGGAATTCAGTGATCAGTATTCGGTAATCAGATGCGCTCTGATTACTGACATCTGATTACCGACTCCTGGGAATGGTGGAGTCGCCGGGTACCGCCCCCGGGTCCGAATGGTTTATTACGACGGCCATTTATTGCCATAG
>JASHSE010000444.1 GCA_030036975.1 Xanthobacteraceae bacterium
GACACCCGCTTCTCGTAGACAGGCACCGACCGCAAGACCGGCCGGACCGGCGCCAATGACAGCAACGTTCGTTTGCTCCATTTGATCCTCTTGCGTGGTTCAGGCTACCACAACGGCCCGCCCCGCCGGGAGTGCGCGTTTGCGCGTTGCGTTGAGGTCCTGACATCTACGGAGCGGCGCGCCGATCCGGCGCCTCCGCCTTGCGGCAGAGCCGTAAACACGCGAATATAAAACGCGCCTGGTCGCGCAGTTACGGCGCTGCTGGCCGCTCCGTGCGAGCACCGATGGTTGCCTTGCCGAACTTAAAGCAACGCAAATCACCTCCCGGGAGTTCATCGATGGCCGCTCACTTATGGGAAAAGTCTTACCCATCGGGTGTGGCGTGGAACGCGCCGCTGCCGCCGGCGGCCGCGATCGAAACCATCCTCGAGACAGCAGCGACAAGCTGGCCCGACAAAGTGGCGATCGATTTCTACGACAAGGCTTTGACCTTCGCGCAGCTGCACGATCTCGCGGCGCGCGCCGCCAAAGGCCTGCAGACGCTCGGCGTCGGCACCGGCGTCAATGTCGGGCTGCATCTTCCCAACACACCGCATTACGTCGTCTGTTTTTTTGCCGTGCTGATGGCCGGCGGCCGCGTCGCCAATTTCAGTCCGCTGGCGGCGCCCCGCGAGCTTAAGTACCAGATCGCCGATTCCGAGGTCGAGGTGATGATGACGCTCGGCATCCAGGCGCTCTATCCGCAGATCGCGGGTCTCAACGGCACGGCCAAGTTGAGGACCCTGGTGGTGTGTCATCTGGAAGACTTTCTGCCCGAGCCGGTGGTACGGGCGATCGTCGGCCCGCCGGTCGAACGAATCGGCGGCGCCGGTCGGGAGATCGATTTCGGTGCGTTCCTTGGCACAGACGGCGCCTATGTCAGGCACCCGCATGGCCCGCTCGCCGATGAGGTGGCGGTTCTGCAATATACCGGCGGCACCACCGGCGAGCCGAAAGGTGCGATGCTCACGCACGCGAATTTTTCGGCGGTGCTCAACATCTACACCCATTGGATCAGCGCCCGCCCGTTGAACGCGGACGACAGGTCGCTGGTGGTATTGCCGCTGTTTCACATTTTCGGGCTTTCCTTCATCATGCTGCTATCTGTGAAGTCCGGCACGCGGATGATCATGCATATGCGCTTCGACCCCGATCGCGCGCTGGCCGACATCACGCGCAAGAAGATCACGATCTTCGCCGGCGTGCCGACGATGTATACGGCGCTGGTCAATCATCCGAAGCTCGGCGAGTTCGACCTGTCGTCGCTGCGGCAATGCGCGTCGGGCGGCGCGCCGTTGCCGGTCGAAGTGCTGCAGCGCTTTCGCGGGTTCACCGGCGTCACCCCGCGCGAAGGCTACGGTCTGACCGAGACGGCGCCACTCGCCACCCTGCAGGTGAATGACGCCGCGCCGCGCCCGGGCACGGTCGGGCTGCCGGCACCGCATACCCTCATCGAGTTCGTCGACCTCGAGACCGGAACGCGCGTGCTGCCGGCCGGCGAGAAGGGCGAGATCTGCATCACCGGCCCGCAAGTCATGAAGGGTTATTGGAACAAGCCGGCGGCGACCGCGGACGCTTTCCGCGGCGGGCGGTTTCACACCGGTGACATCGGCTTCATCGATGCCGACGGTTACGTCACCCTGGTCGACCGCAAGAAGGACATGATCCTGACCGGCGGATTCAACGTCTTCCCCCGCACCATCGAGGAAGCCATCTACGAGCACCCGGCGGTCGCGGAAGTCACCGTGATCGGCATCCCGGACGCTTACCGCGGCCAATCGGCCAAGGCCTTCATCGCGCTCAAGCCCGGGCAGCCGGCTTTCAGCTTCGAGGAACTTAAGACGTTTCTCGCCGACAAGCTCGCGAAATATGAAATGCCGACAGAGATCGAATTCCGCGCCAGCCTGCCAAAGACACCGGTCGGCAAACTGTCGAAGAAAGAACTGGTGGCGGAGGAATTGGCCAGGCGCGGAGCGGCCGCAGCAGATACGCGCCAGCTTGCGAGATGATGCTCGCGAACGGCATCGGAGCTGATGCCGGCGGCCGGGCCGCCTGCAGCTTGGCCGGCTGCAGTTATCCGAATCACGCGGTGCTCAATTCAAGTTCTGGCGGCGGTCGGTCGACAGCTTCCAAGGTTTGTGAAGCTGATCGCCCGACCGCCGCCAGAGGGCCGATGTCGGCCCCGCGCAACCATTATCTGGCGTCAGTGCAGATCCTTCCATCCGCTGGGCGCCGTGAACGTCGGCGCCGGATCTGCGGCCAACGGCGCCACGTAATCGTAAGCGGAGTAGCCCCGCGCCCACGGCTGGACCTGAAGGTGCTGCCTTGCAGGGACCTGGTAAGCGCCCTGAGCAAATGCTGGCGCAGAGCCAACCGCCACAGCGGCGAACGCCAGCGCGGCAGCGATTGTGTGTTTTCTGAACGGCTTCATGTCACATCTCCTTTTTTGCGACTGGGCCCCGACTTTTGGGCGCCCCGCGCGCGCCGCAATCTGCTGCGCGCTGCTGCCGGGAGATGTGAACGCTGCTCCAGTTCGACTATGGAGCGGATGAGAAACAGTCTATTACGCCATAATGAATAATGACGGTTGCCGCAGTCCCCGGCATCAGGAAGCGGCGCTGAGCGCCAGCGTGGTACGCACGTTGCTCTTGCCGTCCGCGCCGTTGCCCTTGATCTGCGGCGAGCGGGTCCAACGCGCCGCCAGAAAGTCGATGAACGTCCTGGTCTTTACCGAGAGATATTTGCTGTGCGGATAGACGGCGTGCACCGGCGTCTCTCCGGTCGCGTATTCGGACAAGAGTCGAATCAGGCGGCCGGCCTGCAAATCCTCTTCGACGATGAAGTCGGGCGCGAGGACCACGCCGGCGTCCTTGATTGCGAGCGCGCGAAGCGTGTCGCCGTTGTTGGCGAGGAACCGCCCGGTCACCCGCACGACGTGTTCCTGGGCGTCCCGGTCGACGAAGTGCCACGCACTTTGGCGCGTGGCGTAAGTGTAGATCAGACAATTGTGCTTGGCGAGATCGCTGGGCTGTCGGGGTACTCCGTTCGCCTTGAGGTAGGCTGGCGACGCGACAACGGTATGCACGATTGAACCTAGCTTCCGCGACATCAGGCTCGAATCGGCAAGCGGACCGGCGCGGACGGCGACATCGAAACGTTCCTCGAGCAGATCGACGTAATGATCATTGAGATTCAAATCGACCGAAACTTCGGGATATGCAGCGAGGTAATCGGCGATTGCCGGAGTGATGTGACGGAAGCTGAATGACACCGGCGCGGTCACGCGCAGCAGGCCGCGCGGCGCAGCTTGCAGGTCGCCGGCGGCGCGCTCGGCGTCCTCCAACTCGGACAAAATACGCAGACAGCGCTCGTAATAATTCTGTCCGACTTCGGTTGCATTGACCCGCCGCGTCGTGCGATTAAGCAGCCGCACGCCGAGCCGCTCTTCAAGCGTCTGCACGTGCTTGCTGACCATGGCGGGCGACATGGCGAAGTGACGCGCCGCCGCGGCAAAGCTGGCGGTGTCCACGACCTTGGCGAAAACAGCCATTCCGGTGAAACGGTCCAAGCGCTACCTCGTACGCTGAGATTCAGCGCAATCAGTCCTCCCCTGATAGGCGGCGCTTCGATCCGGCGCAGTCGCCACCACATATGAACGAGGCGCAAAGGTTCAAGGGGTAAAGAAGCGTCCGGCCGACCCGGAAGCCGAGCGTACCCTTGTGCTCAACGTCGCCGGTCGCAGTGGCGAGGATAAAGCTGCAGCGCCGCGCCGTTCCGCCACCCAGGTGCCTCCGCAGGCGCCGCTCGATCCGTGGCCTTTCCATGTGCCACTGCCGGTTTCTCCACTGAGACGGCCGGAAGCGACAGCCCATCCATCGCTGGAGCGCACCGACACGCTCACCATACCGCCACGGCTGACTTGGCCGCGTACCTCAATGTCGTTGTCGCTTCCGTTTACGACCGCGCCGTTCGATATTTGCAGGCGATAGCGGGCGGTTGGGTCGCATGCCCCGACGCGCGTCGTGATCACCACGCTCCAATTGCCGTCATAAGGCGAGCCGGCGAACGCCGGACCAGTAACGCCGGCGCCGGCCAAAGCCAGCGCGGACGCCAGCAGACCCGCCCGCGACCGCGAACTTGATATGAGGAAGCCGAACATCGTCGTGACTCCTGATCCAATGAACTCCTGATCCAATGAAGTGTCGCTCGTCGACCGATCCTCGA
>JASHSE010000445.1 GCA_030036975.1 Xanthobacteraceae bacterium
GCGCCACGCCTCACCGCCGAGCCGCGCCTGTCGGGGACATATCACTTCACCGCCGATGGCGCGACCACCTGGTACGGCTTCGCCGCTTGCATCGTCGCTGCCGCCGCCCCGATCACCGGCCGCCAGCCGCGCCTGGCGCCGAACAAGACCGCGGATTATCCGACCCCGGCCAAGCGTCCCGCCAACTCGCGATTGGACTGCAGCCTGTTCGCGCAGACGTTCGGCCTTACGCCGCGGCCGTGGCGCGAAGCCGTCGAGGCGATGGCGCGGGCGCTCGCCACCGCATCGCAACGCGCGGAAAACCATGTCGCGTAAGGGCATCATCCTCGCCGGCGGCGCCGGCACGCGGCTGCATCCGCTGACACTGGTCACGTCGAAGCAGCTCCTGCCCGTCTACGACAAGCCGATGATCTATTATCCGCTCTCGGCGCTGATGCTGGCCGGCATCCGCGACATCATGATCATCACGACGCCGCACGATCAGGCGGCGTTCAAGCATCTGCTCGGCAGCGGTGCGCAATGGGGCGTCCGTTTCGAATACGCGGTGCAGCCGGCGCCGAACGGGCTTGCCGAGGCCTTCGTGATCGGCGCCGATTTCGTGCGCGGGCATCCGTCCTGCCTGATCCTCGGTGACAATATCCTCTACGGACACGGCCTGCCGGACGCGCTGCACCGCGCCGGCTCGCGCGCCGACGGCGCCACTGTCTTTTCCTACGCGGTCGACGATCCGCAGCGTTACGGCGTGATCGAATTCGACGGCAGCGACGACGTGGTGTCGATCGAGGAGAAACCGCAGCAGCCGAAATCGAACTGGGCGGCGATCGGGCTGTATTTTTACGACGCAGAGGTGATCGATCTGGTCAAACAGTTAAGACCCTCAGCGCGCAGCGAACTGGAAATCACCGACCTCAACGTGCTCTACATGCGCCGGCGCCGGCTCGCCGTCGAGCGGCTCGGCCGCGGCTTCGCCTGGTTCGACGCCGGCACCCACGATTCGCTGCTCGAAGCCGCCGAATTCGTCCGTGTGCTGCAGCGCCGGCAGGGCCAGCTCGTCTGTTCGCCCGACGAAGTCGCCTTCCACAACGGTTGGATCGACGCCGACGCGCTCAAGGCGCTCGCCGCGCAGCACGGCAAGACCCAATACGCGCGGCGGCTCCTCGATAATTTGCGCTGACGCCCGTCGGCGCATCCTGATCCGTCAGCTCGCGATCGCTTCGAG
This sequence comes from Xanthobacteraceae bacterium, assembly GCA_030036975.1. GTDB lineage: Bacteria > Pseudomonadota > Alphaproteobacteria > Rhizobiales > Xanthobacteraceae > BOG-931. The sequence goes on from JASHSE010000445.1 coordinate 1,220, forward strand.
CCGCCGCTGCGTCACCGGCGGGCCGAAGCCGCCGATGACCACGAACACCACCACCATGGCGCCGGCGATGAAGCTGAACACGCCGATCGTGCCGTATCGGCCGAGGAAGAAGGCGATGATGAAGCCCGAAAAGATCGCCGAGAAGCGGCTCCACGAATAGACGAAGCCGACCGCCTGGGCGCGGATGCGGGTCGGATAGAGTTCGGCCTGATAGGCGTGGAACGAGAACGACAGCCAGTTGTTGGCGAGCGTGATCAGCAAACCGCAGACGATGACGCCGGCGGCGGTTTTCTGATAGGCAAACAACAGCCCGAACACCGCGATGCCGATCGCCGCCCAGGCGATCTGCCATTTGCGCTCGAAGCGGTCGGCGAAGGCGACGCCGATCAGCGGGCCGATCGGCGCCGCCACCGCGATGATGAAAGTGTAGGCGAGCGACTTGGTGACCTCGACGCCTTGCGAGATGAGCAGCGTCGGCACCCAGCTGGAAAAGCCGTAATAGCCGATGGTTTGAAACAGATTGTAGATCACCAGCATGACGGTGCGGCCGCGGTAGCGCGGATTCCACATTTCGGTCCAGGCGCCGGCCTTGCGCTCGGCCTCGCCGGCGACGATTTCGGGCGGCGCCAGCACGGCGCCGTCGGCTTCGATCTTTTTCTCCAGATCGCCGACGATGCGTTCGGCTTCGGCGGTGCGGCCGTGCTGGGCGAGCCAGCGCGGCGATTCCGGCAGGCTGCGGCGGATCCACCAGATCACCACGGCGCCGATCGAGCCGAGGATGACCACGATGCGCCAGCCGTCCAAACCGCCGATAGTGCGCGGCACCAGCTGCCAGGCCAAAAAGGCGACGATCGGCACCGCGGTGAACATGACGAACTGGTTGTAGGCGAAGGCGGGTCCGCGCTGGTTCTTTGGCACCAGCTCGGACAGATAGGTGTCGACGTTGACCAGCTCGACGCCGAGGCCGACGCTGGCGATGAACCGCCACAGGTCGATGCCTTCCGGCGTCTTCTGGAACGCCATGACGAAGGCGCCGATCGAGTACCAGAGCAGCGCGAAGGTGAAGATGGAGCGGCGGCCGAACCGGTCGGACAGCCAGGAAAAGGCGATGGTGCCGACGAACAGGCCGGCGAACAACGCGGCGACGAAACTGGCGAAGCCGTTCAGGTCGAACAGGCCCGCCGTGGTCGCCTTGAAGATGCCGGCCTTGAACAGGCCGAGCGCCACATAGGCGGTGAAGAACAGATCGTAGAACTCGAACCAGCCGCCGAGCGACAAGAGCGTCACCAGCCGGCGCGTATGCCGCGACGCCGGCAGCCGATCGAGCCGCGCCGCTACCGTGACCGAGCTGTCTGTCGCCATGCCGTCTGTCGCCATGTCGTTCCCCCTTGCCCGAGCCGTTGGAGCTTATGAGTGCCGAGCTTGCGCCGTCAACGTCATGCGCCGAAGCCATGCGCCGGATCGGCGACGACGGCGGTGGCGTCCGCAAAGCGAAAGCCGTCGTAAAGCCAGGCGAGGCATTGATAGACGTCTTCCTCGGAGCGCTCGCCGAGCGTTTGCCAGTAAACTTCGCGGGCGATGCCGTCGGCGTGGTACATTTCCCAGATCGCGTTCGATTCCAGTGTCACGCGCGCGGTGCGCAGGCAGCGTGCGCGTTCGAACTGGCGAAACGCGCTGGCAAAATCGCCGCCGGCAAGATGCACGAGCTCGGCGAGGGCGAGGCCGTCCTCGATCGCCATGCAGGCGCCCTGCGCCAAGGTTTGCAGCGTCGGGTGCGCCGCGTCGCCGAGCAGCACCGCGCGGCCTTTATGCCAGACGCGCATCGGATCGCGCACGCCGAGCGTCCAGCGCCGCTGCAAATCCAGCATCGCCAGCAGCGCCTGCATGGTCGGATGGGCGTTGCGGTAGGTGTGCTGCAGG
>JASHSE010000048.1 GCA_030036975.1 Xanthobacteraceae bacterium
GTTGAGCGCGTCCTGATCGGACAGGTCGGTAACGAAGCGGTCGGCGGTGACGACGTCGGCAAAGCTTGCTCCCACCGCCTGCAGTCCGCGCTTGAGATTTTCCAACGCCGCGCGCGCCTGCCCTGCCATATCGCGCGGCATAGCGTCGAATTCCTCGGGCCGATGCGGATGATGATGGTACACCGGCGCTGCGGTGACGCCGGCGAGATAGACGGTGGTGCCGCCCTTCACCTTGATCGCCGGCGCATACGGCATCCACAGATCGGGCGCGTCGGGCCAGTGGATGTGCTCAATAGATTTGGGCATGACAGCCTCCGGGTTTCCGGCCTTGTAACGCATAACGTTCTGCGTTACAATCGCCCGCATGATCGTCAGCTTTCGCGATAACCAGGCGGCGGCGATCTGGTCGGGCCGGCGCAGCGCGCACCTGCCGGGGAACATTCAGGCAGCCGCCCTGCGAAGGCTCCGTCTGCTCAACAACGCCAAGCGCCTAGAAGATCTTCGCGTCCCTCCGGGAAATCGACTTGAGACCTTGGCAGGAGACCAAAAGGGACAACATTCCATCCGCATCAACGACCAGTGGCGGATTTGCTTTGTGTGGAAGGACAACAATGCGCACCAAGTCGAGATCGTCGACTACCACTGAGCTCCTGGCGAATCCCCACCCGGGCGAGATTTTGGCAGAGGAGTTTCTAAAGCCAATGGCATTGTCGCAAACGGCGCTGGCCCGCGCGATCGACGTGCCGCCAAGGCGAATCAACGAAATCGTGCTCGGCAAGCGCGCCATCACCGCCGACACCGATCTGCGCCTTGCCCGCTATTTCGGTATGTCCGAAGGCTTCTTTATTGGCCTGCAGACCGACTATGAGCTGATGGAACGCAAACGCGCGCTCGGAGAGAAGCTACGCGCGATCCGGCCACGAGCGGCTTGAAAAATCGAAGTAACGTTGTGCGTCCGCCTCGTCTTGCTTGCCATCCTGAATTATTGTATATACATTAAATCAGAAAATGGCGATCACCTATGATCCCGCCAAGCGCGCCTGGACCATCCGGGAGCGGGGGCTCGATTTCGAGGATGCCGCTACCGTCTTCGCTGGTTGGACGATCGACATCCCCGATGTGCGACGGGACTACGGTGAGCCGCGCATCAATACGGTCGGCTATCTCAATCGTCGGATGGTGATCGTATGCTGGACACCACGCGGACACGATCGCCGCATTATCTCCATGAGGAAAGCCAATGACCGCGAGAAAGCGCGCTATAAAAAGCGATCTGAAGAAAGCTGACGCCTATGAGCTCCGTCCAGCGGATTATGAAGAAATTCCGGAGTTGACGGACGAGGATTTTGCACGCGGCGCCTGGCACCGCGGCGGCAAGCCTATGCCGCACGGCCCTCGCGGCCGGCCAAAATCGAAAAATCCCAAACGGCCGGTGAGCCTGCGGCTCGACCCGGAGGTGATTGCTCATTTTCGCCGCAGCGGCCGCGGCTGGCAGAGCCGTATCAATACGGAATTGCGCAGAGTGGCCAGGCTGCCGGAGAAAAGACGCAAAAGAAAGGCGTGACTGCACCCGGAGCGAGGAAGCGAGCAGCTTTCCGGCACAGCCGCCATCTACGCGTCGGGCACGTTCCGCCAATATCGGTCGTCGTACGGGTCATCTACTGACGCGGCAATACCGAGAAACAGGTCTTTAAAAGGGTCAGCGGTACTTTCAAGCACGACCGGTCGCAATCGTTCAATAATGATTAGCATTGCTTCCCGAATTCCGTCTAAGGCGTATCTGGCATCACGGGAGTCTCGTTTCGATAAAAGGGGAAATACGCAAACCTCCCGCCAAATCAAGAACAAGACGTAGCCAGCCATGTACATTGTAAACAGCGTCTCCGGAGTTCGGTGGAGCAGAAATCCTTGCTTCTGCACGAATTCAAAGAGCAACTCGGCAGTGGGATGGACCTCCGCCGACAGTGCTAAATAAAACTCCGGATGAACCGCAGCATCACGATCTGCTTCGCAGAGGCGAAAGATTTCAGCTAGAGTATAGTCAATACGAAATTCGTTGCCTGTTTCTAATTCGCGCACCTTCTTCGCTCGACACGCCCCACACGGTTTTTACAATATTCAAATTTCTTCCCGTCGACCATTGCTGGCAAAATTAGCGCCCATGCGAGCTCGGGCTTACGGTTTGCGAACAGAAGCCTCGTAAAACACTCATATAGCCCTCGAACGAGCCCAAGGATTGTGGCTGATTCATCATTGTTGATCAGCACCCGAATTCCTCTAAGGAGCTCCGCACTCCGAGCGAGTATGTATAGGAAAAGGGTTCCGACATCCGAGTAGCGGCTGTTCCTTTGTTATCCCGCTCTTTAGATGTAATTCGAGAAGTTCCTCCCGCGTTTTGTCGATTGTGTTTAGATACCGGACAAGAAACGTTCGGTCCAGCTTGTGGGCTTTCGACCGAAAACCATCCTGAATAAAGCATCGGTAAATTGGTCTCGATGCTGTATTTCAAGTAATACATCTGTACGCATGAGCAAGTCACATCCTAAACACCCCGAATTTCGTCTCCGGGATCGGCGCGTTGAGCGCGGCCGCGAAGCAGAGCGCGAGCACGCGACGCGTTTCGGCCGGCGTGATGATGCCGTCGTCCCATAAGCGGGCGGTGGCATAATACGGGTTGCCTTCGGCCTCGTACTGCTCACGGATCGGCTGCTTGAATTCCTCTTCCTCGACTTCCGACCAGGTCTTGCCCTCGGCCTCGAGATTGTCGCGCCGCACGGTGGCGAGCACGCTTGCCGCCTGCTCGCCGCCCATCACCGCGATGCGCGCGTTCGGCCAGGAGAACAGAAAGCGGGGGCCGTAGGCGCGGCCGCACATGCCGTAATTGCCGGCGCCGTAGGAGCCGCCGATGATCACCGTGATTTTCGGCACCTGCGCGCACGCCACCGCGGTGACCATCTTGGCGCCGTCCTTGGCGATGCCGCCGGCCTCGTAATCGCGGCCGACCATGAAGCCGACGATGTTTTGCAAGAACAATAACGGCATGCGGCGCTGGCAGCACAGCTCGATGAAATGCGCCGCCTTGAGCGCGCTCTCCGAGAACAGGATGCCGTTATTGCCCAGGACGCCGACGGGCATGCCGTGGATATGGGCGAAGCCTGCGACCAAGGTCGTGCCGTACAGCGCCTTGAACTCGTCGAACTCGGAAGCATCGACCAGGCGCGCAATCACTTCGCGGACGTCGTACTGCTTTTTCAGGTCGACCGGCACGATGCC
>JASHSE010000446.1 GCA_030036975.1 Xanthobacteraceae bacterium
TGGCGACGAGCAACCGCTGCGCGAACTCGTGACCGATCGCAGCGTGGATCAATTTGTCCGCGAAGCGGCCCTGAACGCTCTCACTTTCCTCGCCTTCGAGGGCCGGATCGATCGGGCTGCTTTCGAAGCCTTTCTGCTGCGCTTCGACGCGGCGCGGCTGGCGGCGGCGGACGACGACGTGATGTGGCACGCCTGGATGACGGCCGTGGCGGTGCTCGGCCTGACCGCAGCCGTGCCGCGCGTGCGCGCGGCCTTCGCGGACGGCCGGATCGCGCCGCATTGGTGCGACGAAGATGACTTCGACGAACTGCTCAAGGCCGCGATCGAGCGCCCCAACGACCGTACGCGGCTGGAGGCCGAGCAGATGGGGTATATCGAAGACGTGGTCGATGCGCTGGAAAAATTTTCCGAGGTTGACGACGATGCCGATGAGGGCCTTTTCGACGACGAGGGCGAAGCACTATGGCCGAGCTGGCCCGAACTCGGCGTGCCGACGCACAATCCGTATCGCGATGTCGGCCGCAACGATCCCTGCCCCTGCGGCAGCGGCAAGAAATTCAAAAAATGCTGTCTGCAGCAATGAGCCGCGCGCTTTGCCGATGACCGACCCACGGCAAAACGGCGCGGAAAACACAGATTACGCTTCGCTCATTCTGCCGACGCGCTCTCAGCCCACGCTAGGCGCTGCAGGCCGCCCTGATCGACAGCGTCGCCGCGGCGGCGTATGCTTCGCCTCGTAGCTGCGCAGGTTGGGGGAGAGTACCGTGCATATGTCCAATGAAAGTCTGCTGGTCATTCTGGTCGTCGGCGTGGTCGCCGGCTGGCTCGCCGGCAAGATCGTCCGCGGCGCCGGGTTTGGGCTGATCGGCGATTTGGTGGTCGGCATTATCGGGGCGTTCATCGGCGACTGGCTGTTGCCGCGCCTCGGCATTCACCTCGGCTTCGGGATCATCTCCGCCATCATCAACGCGGTGATCGGCGCCGTCATCCTCTTGTTTCTGATCCGGCTGGTGCAGGGCGGCGGTTTTCGCGGCAAGCGCCGCTGGTGGTAAGCGCCCCTTCCACGTCGGCGGACGAATTAACGACTACGAGAAAGCAAAAGCCCCGCGGCGATCCTGAAGGAGCGCGCCGCGAAATTCGTCGATGCTTGAATGAAGCGAACCCGGACGACGCGCCAGGCGCCGCCGTGCCTTCAGCTGCGCTTCGGCGCTCCGGCGACCTGCTGCAGCATGTCGTCGGCTTCGTAGGTGCCGGTGACGATCTGCGGACAGCGCAGGCAGGCAGCGCGGCCCTCCTGGCGGAACCAGCGGCATTGCGGCCGGATCGTGCAAGCCGGCAGGCTGTCGACGACCTCGGGCAACAGCTTGGCGATGCGCACCGCGAGCTGGCAGCGCGTGCCGTCAAAGTGCGTGCACTTGGATTCCTCGCAGCGCGCCGCAAGCCTGAACACATTGGACACCGGCAGCGGCGCGGCGAGCGCCAGCATTTCCGGCGTCGGCGCCACCGGCTCGTCGAGATAGGCGAGCATCGGCGCCGGCCCGTCGCGCGTCACCACTCCGAGCACTTTAACGTCAGCCATGCCGGGCTGCGCGCTCGGGCATTGCAAAGGCGCCTCGGGGCGGCGCGCCACGGCGCTCGCTCTTGCTTTTGCTAGACCACCCCCTCGACTGGCGCACCGGGCAACCGAAAGCCGATGGTGAGGTAATCGGGGCCGTGGATCACGTGGGCCTGCGCGCCCTCGATCCCCGGCAGCGACTTGGAGGCCTCGGTCACAGCGTCTGCAATCTGCTGCGCTTCCTCAGGCGGCATCCGGCTTTGCGGATTGTCATAGATGATGCCGACCCAATGCGGCGGCTTCGGCACGAATCCGACCGTGTGACCCGACTGCGTAAAGGCTGCACTGCGACCTTGAAGGGCTTTTTCGACACTGGCCCGCGCGGTCGCTGAGATTTGCTGATTGGAAATGGATGCTGGGTCGGCCATGATATCAATCTCCCTCTGGATGGAAGAACGACCTCTGGTTCCAAGGTCATGTTCCACAATCGCTGACCAATGTCCAGAGGTGTCATCGCAAAGCGGCCAGCGGAAGCAGCGCCATACGCGCTTGCGAAAAATCGGGCGCGCTAGCGGAGCGGTTACAAGAAGCAAACAGCCCCGCGATCACCCGCGGGGCTGTTTGCTTTGCAGCATGAAGAGGAAATTCCGTCCTTGGCAGGCCTGGCGGCGACCTACTCTTCCAAGCCTTGAGACTTAGTACCATCGGCGCGGAGGACTTTGACGGCCGAGTTCGGGATGGGATCGGGTATAGGCTCCTCGCTATGACCACCAGGCCGGCGAAGGACGGAATGTTTTGAAGCAAGCGATCTCTTCGAAGCCGTCATTCCGGCCGAGCGCAGCGAGAGCCGGAATCCATAGCCACGATCGGTGCATGTTCTGCACCTTCTGTGATTATGGATTCCGGGCTCGCGCCTACGGCGCGCCCCGGAATGACGCAATGAGCATCGAAAATGAGAGCGTTCAAGCCGATCGAGCGATTAGTACCGGTAAGCTGAACGCGTCGCCGCGCTTACACACCCGGCCTATCAACGTGGTGGTCTACCACGGCTCTCAAGGGAGAACTCGTTTCGAGGTGGGTTTCCCGCTTAGATGCCTTCAGCGGTTATCCCGTCCGTACATAGCTACGCTGCACTGCGGCTGGCGCCACAACAGCTCCACCAGAGGTACGTCCATCCCGGTCCTCTCGTACTAGGGACAGAT
>JASHSE010000447.1 GCA_030036975.1 Xanthobacteraceae bacterium
CGCGGCAAGCCCGGCACCGAAATCGATGTCGAGACGATCGATCAGCACGATGTCGCGAATCGAGAGGCGGGTCAGCATGTGGCGGACGGCGGATAACGAACGACAGGCGCCGGATGATATGCGTGATTCTATCGGCTGTCCTGTGTCATCATTCGTTCGTCATTCCGGATCGCCGCGAAGCGGCGAGTCCGGAATCCATAACCCCAGCGCCGGGCTTATGGATTCCGGGCTCCTCGCGGAGCTTGTCATCGGGCCGGCCGCTTCGGGCCGGACCCGTTGGCTCGGCCCCGGAATGACGGACCAATCATCCCGCTTTCGAATCAGCGGCCGACCGATTCAGAGCCCTATCGTCTTGAAAGCTTTGCTGATCCAGGAGCTCTTGTCTTCGTTGGGTTCGACGCCCTGGCCCTTCAACAGGCGATAGGCGTCCTTGTACCATGGGCTATCGGGGAAGTTATGGCCGAGCACCGCGGCGGCGGTCTGCGCCTCGCCGATGATGCCGAGCGCGACATAGGCCTCGGTGAGCCGCTCCAGTGCTTCCTCGACCTCGCGGGTGGTCTGATACTGCGTCACCACCACCTTGAAGCGGTTGATGGCGCCGAGAAAGTCGCGCTTCTTCAGGTAAAAGCGGCCAACTTCCATCTCCTTGCCGGCCAGCTGATCGCGCGCCATCTCGATCTTCTTTTTGGCGTTCAGCGCGTATTCGCTGTCGGGATATTTGTGCACCACGTCCTCGAAGGCATTGATGGCCTTATCGGCGCGCTCCTGATCGCGCGAAACGTCGAGGATCTGATCGTAATAGGACGAACCGATCAGGTACTGCGCGTAGGCGGCATCGGGGCTGGCGGGATGCAGCGTGACGTAGCGCTTGGCCGAGTTGATGCAGTCGTCGTATTGGCCGGACTGATAATAGCTGTAGGCCGACATCAGCAGCGCTTTGCGCGCCCAGTCCGAATACGGATTCTCGCGATCGACCTGATCGAATTTCTTGGCCGCTTCCTTGTAGTCCTGCTTGTCATTGAGCAGGAACAGGCCCTCGTTGTAGAGCCGGTCGGCGGGCGTGTCGGGAACGTAATCGTCTTTCTTCTGGAACAGGCTGCAGCCCATCAGCGCAGACGCGGCAAGGGCCAGCGCCACGCCAGCGGCCAACGCACGCAGCCGACAACCGGATCGTTGCGATCCTTGGACCCGCAGCATCATGAGCTTGACTTACGCTTCCCGTCCCGCCGCGGCGTCCGTCCCAAGAAGCCGCCATACCGCACCCGCTCGGCGGATACCCGACAGACTACACGTCGTTGCCAGTATCACCGACAATCGGCCGGGATTAAGGCGAAAAAGTTAAGTAAATCAAGACACCTCGGGGCCGTAAGCCGGCGCCGCGACGGTAAGTTCAGCGTGGCCACGCGTGCGCGCGAGCGGCTGCTGCGGCATTTCCACATAGGTCCAGGCGCCGGGATCGGCCATCAGCGCGGTCAGGACCGCATGGTTGAGCTTGTGTCCGCCGCGCATCGAGCGATAGGCGCCGAGAAGCGGCGCTCCGGCGAGCGCCAGATCGCCGATCGCATCCACGGCTTTGTGACGCACGAATTCGTCGGCAAAGCGCATCCCCTCGGGATTGAGCACGCGGTCTTCGGCGACCACGACCGTGTTATCGAACGACGCGCCGAGCGCGTAGCCGGCGCTCCACAGCTTGGCGACGTCACGCATGAAGCCGAAGGTGCGCGCACGCGCCAAGTCGCGGCGGAACGCGCTCGGCGCTACATCGATGGCATAAGCCTGCCTGCCGATCAGCGGATGAGCGAAATCGATCTCCACTTCGATGCGGAGGCCCCGCCGGTGCGGCCGCAACTCGCCGCAGCAGCCATTCTTGCCGACGCGCACCGGCTTGAGGACTTGAATGTAGCGCCGGGGCGCCGGCTGCGTGATAACGCCAATCTGATCGATCGCGTCGACAAACGGCGCCGCGCTGCCGTCCATGATCGGCACCTCGGCACCGTCGATTTCGATGATCACATTGTCAACACCGATACCGCGCAATGCGGCCAACACATGCTCGGTGGTCGATACGGCCGGGCCGTCATCATCACCGAGGACGGTGGCGAATTCCGTCGCCGTCACCGCGCGATAATGCGCCTTCAGTTCGCGGTCGGCCTGCCCGGCAGCGCCGCCGCGCAAAAACACGATTCCGGTATTGGGCTCAGCAGGATGAAGGGTCAGAGTAACGGGGGAGCCCGAGTGGATACCGATTCCGGTTACGGTCGTCTGATCACGCAGGGTTGTTTGCCTGCCGCCGCTAAAGCCGGAGGTCATACCCGTATCCCATACCCCTTGGCCCGATCGCAAAGCCGCAATCGCAGCCGACCCCACCAGGAAGGGAATGTACGCTGTGATTTCCGGGGAAGGCCCCAAGGACCACCCAAACTCCACCCCCGCACATCAACCCCTCTGGCGTGCGACTTTACCGGCGAAGCGGCCAGGGGCCAACTCACGCTTTCTTACCAAGTGTTACCATTTTCCGGCCGCACTCTTGTCGGCAGCGCGCCGCAAATCGCGGGTTCGCTAGCGAACAGCTGAAGGAGGTCAAAAGTTCCTTCATCTTCAGGCCGTTGGAGCGAAAGCCATCATTTGAAAAAATGTCATAATGTAAAAATGTCATAATGTTCAGAGTCTTCGCCGAGTTGAACCGGGCGAAGTCCGTCTGCATTTGTTCCGGCAAGCCACACCCGAGCCGCCAGCCGAGCTCCCGGTTCACTGCGCCTGTCTGCGCAGGAACGCCGGGATTTCGAGCTGATCATCTTCGCTAGGGTTATGCACAGGAGTCTGCCGGCCGTGCTGGTCGAGGCCCTGTGGCGCCGCACGCTTGGCATATTCGGACACCGGTTCGGGCCGCGGCTCGGACGGCCGCGGCATCGGCCGCCCGGCGAGGCGCTCAAGCGGCTGCGCCATGGTCGGCGGCGTTCGCGGCGCCACCGCTTCTTCCTCTTTGGACTGCTCGCGGCGGCCGAGACCGACGGACGCAATCCGCTCCAGCAGAGACTTGCGCCGGCCGGGATGTTCGGTCGGCGGCAGCTCGCCGCGGCGGGCGCGAATCTCGTTCTGCGCCGGAACCGGCAGCTCATCGAGCCGCGGCATGCGGGGTCCGCGCGCCGCCGGCCGCTCAGGAGCCGGCGGGATGAACTCTTGCGGCTCCTGTTTTTCCTCCTTGGTCGTTGCCGGGTCGATGAACAACGACGGCTTGAGCGTCAGTGGACGGATGCTGACGTCTTCGACCGCGGCGGCGATGGCCGCCTTGGCGGCCGATTCGATCGACGCATTCACGGAAGCCGGCGCCATCGCCGCATTGGGCATCGCCGCACGGGCCGGTTGCGACGGCTGGCCGGCTGCCGGCGTCGGCACCTCGCGCTCGGCCCGTTCGGCAATGCGCTGGTTGTCGGCGCGCAGTTTTTGCGCGAGTTCGGCGATGCGCGCCTCCGCGGCGGCTGCCGGGCGTTGCGCGGCGGCCTGATCGATGCCGGTCGCAACCACGGAGACGCGGATAATGCCTTCGAGGCTTTCGTCGAAGGTCGCACCGACGATGATGTTGGCGTCCTGGTCGACTTCTTCGCGGATGCGGGTCGCCGCCTCGTCGACTTCATAAAGCGTCAGATCGCGGCCGCCGGTGATGGAGATCAGCAGGCCTTTCGCCCCCTTCATCGAAGCGTCGTCGATCAGCGGATTGGAGATCGCCGCCTCGGCCGCGGTGAGCGCCCGCTTGTCGCCCTCGGCTTCGCCGGTGCCCATCATCGCCTTGCCCATCTCGCGCATGACGGCGCGCACGTCGGCAAAGTCGAGATTGATCAGCCCTTCCTTCACCATCAGGTCGGTGATGCAGGCGACGCCCGAATAGAGCACCTGGTCGGCCATGGCGAAGGCGTCGGCGAACGTCGTTTTCTCGTTCGCCACCCGGAACAGATTCTGGTTGGGAATGATCAGGAGCGTATCGACGCACTTGTGCAGTTCGCCGATGCCGTTTTCGGCGGTGCGCATGCGGCGCTGGCCTTCGAAGTGGAACGGCTTGGTGACGACGCCGACGGTAAGGATGCCCATCTCGCGCGCGGTCTTGGCGATGACCGGAGCAGCGCCGGTGCCGGTGCCGCCGCCCATTCCTGCCGTGACGAACACCATGTGGGCGCCCGAAAGGTGATCGCGAATCTCATCGAGCACCTCCTCGGCCGCGGCGCGGCCGACGTCGGGCTGCGCGCCGGCGCCGAGCCCCTCGGTGACCGCCACGCCCATCTGAATGATGCGCTCGGCCTTCGACATGGTCAGCGCCTGCACGTCGGTATTGGCGACGACGAAATCGACGCCCTGCAGTCCGGCCGTGATCATGTTGTTGACAGCATTGCCGCCGGCGCCGCCGACCCCGAACACGGTCAGGCGCGGCTTGAGCTCACGGATGTCGGGGATGTTCAGGTTGATGGTCATGTCTGCCTCTTCTTGCTCGCGCGGGCGTTCGCAACGCCCTGCCCCGACCGGTCCGCCACCGGCCGCTCGAAGTCTCTAGCTTGCGATCTGGGGGCCATCAGAAGCTCTCGCGAAGCCATTGTCCGACGCGGGCGAAATAGCTGCCCGTGCCGGTCATCCCGTGCCGCCGGCGGCGCTGCTCGAAATGCTCGAGATGCGCTGCTTGCGGGTAGACCAAGAGACCCGCCGCCACCGCAAAGGCGGCGCCTTTCGCCGCCTCCGGCAATCCGGAAATGCCGAGCGGCCGGCCGATTCGCACCGGACGGCCGAGAACGCGCGCGGCGAGATCCGGCAAGCCGGTCAGCTGGCTGGCGCCGCCGGTCAGAATCACGTGGCCGCGCGCCTCGGCCGCAAACGGCGAGGCGGCGAGCCGGTCGCGCACCATTTCGAGAATCTCGTCGACGCGCGGCTTGACGATGTGGACCAGCGTCGCCCGCGACACGAACTGCGCGGTCTCGCGCTGGTCGTCGCTGATCGGCGGCACGGTGATGATGTCGCGCTCGTCCAAGCCGCCGACCAGCACGCTGCCGTACAGCGTCTTGATGCGTTCGGCGTCGGCGACGCGAGCGTTGAGCCCGCGCGCAATGTCGGTCGTGATGTGCTGGCCGCCGAGGGCGAAACCTTCGATATGGACGAGCCGGCCGTGCAAGAACACCGCCATGGTGGTGGTGCCGGCGCCCATGTCGACCACGGCGGCGCCGAGATCGGCCTCGTCGTCGGCCAGCACCGCAAGGCCGGCGACGTAAGGGCTGGCAACCATCGCCTCGACGGCGAGATGGCAGCGTTCGACCGCGAGCATCAGATTGCGCGCCGCCGCGGTATCGGTCGTGGCGACGTGCATGTCGACGCCGAACCGGCTGCCGAGCATGCCGCGCGGCTCGCGGATGCCGTCGGTGCCGTCGATCGAATAGCCGACCGGCAGCGAATGCAGGATGGCACGGCCGTCGCGCAGCGAATGCCGGCTGCCGGCGGCCAACACGCGGGCGATGTCGCTCTCCGAAACCGCCGAGCCGACAATGTCGACGTCGGCGGCAAACAGCTCGCTGGCGAGGCGGCCGGCCGACAATGAAAGCACCACCGATTCGATCTCGACCGCGGCCGCCTGCTCCGCGGCATCGACGGCGAGCCGGATCGCCTCTTCGGCCTGCGCCAGATTGACGACGCCGCCAGCCTTCATGCCGCGCGCCTCGGTATGGCCGAAGCCGACGACTTCGACGGCGTGGCTGCGGCGGGTCAGCGTCTGCTGCGGCGGATGCGGCCGCAGCCGCGCGATCAGGCAGGCGACTTTGCTGGAGCCGACGTCGAGCGCTGCCACCAGCGCGCTCCGTCGCGGCGCGATCGGCTTCATTTTCGGCGTGAGGCCGTAATGGAGGGCACTCACGCGCTGCCCCCCTTTTTCGGCTTGTGATCCTTGAGCGCGTCCTCGCGCGCCTGGGCGGCGGCGTCGGACAGCCGCACCGTCACGCGATCGGGCAAACGCAAATCGACCAGCGCAATGTCGCGCGACAACAGCTTTTTGTCGCGATCAAGCGCAACCAGGCGGTCCAGGGCAGGCGCTACGCCGGTCTCCGGCAGCTCGACGTCCATGCCGTTCTGCAGCCGCAGATTCCAACGCCGCTGCGCCACCAGGATCGAGGCGCGCAACTGCCCGCGAATTTGCGGATAGCGATCGATGACGGCGAGAAAGTCCTTGGCCTGGTGCTCGGCGCCCTTGCCGACCACGAGCGGCAGGCTGATGTAACGCCGCTCGACGAAAGCTTCGAGCACGGTGCCGTCAGCAGCAATGACGTTGACGTGGTGGTCCTTCTGCCACAGCGCGAAGGCCTGCCGTTCCTTGATGGTGATCTGCAATCGGTCGGGATAAAGTTTCAGGACCGCCGCATCGGCGATCCAGGGATTCGCCATCAGCCGCGCCCGCGCCGCATCGGCGTCGAGGAACAACAGCGATGCGCGCCCGGTGACGCCGGCGATGGTGAGAATTTCCTCGCGGCTGATTTCCTTTTCGCCCGAGAGCGACACCGCATCGATGCGAAAGCCGAGCGAATTCGCAGCCGCGTCGCGCACGTCCTTGGCCCAGTCGAGCGCCGCGGGCAGGTGCCCGCCTTTGACGATCCCGTAGCCGAGCGCCGAAGCGAGCAAGAGCGCCGAGGCGGCGATGCCGACCCCCGGCGGCAGGCGCGCGATCCATGCCAGTGCGCTCGCGGTTTGCGGCCGCAAGCGGCCGAGCCACGCTGGGACGCGCACGCGCAAGCGCCGGCGATTGCGGCCGCCTCGTGCTTGCCCGGTCTCGTCACCCGCCGCGCGCATTGGTCCCCAGCCAAATCCTCGACCGCGTCAGCGATCGGTCGAGGCGTCCTCCACCATCCAGCGCACCAATTCGTCGAACGTGATGCCGGCATACGCCGCAAGCTCGGGCACGAGCGAGGTTTCGGTCATGCCCGGCTGCGTGTTGACTTCCAGACACACGAGCTCACCCGTCCCTTGATCGTCATAGCGAAAGTCAGCGCGGCTGACGCCGCGGCAGCCGAGCGCGTTATGGGCGGCCAGCGCGAGTCTGCGGACTTCCTGGTAAACATTTGGTAAAAGTGGCGCCGGCAGCAGGTGTTTGGAGCCGCCTGTGGCGTATTTTGCCTCGTAATCGTAGAACCGCGTCGCCGGCACGATCTCGATGACGTCGAGCGCGCGGTCGCCCATCACCGCGCAGGTCAGTTCCTTGCCCGGCACGTAGCGCTCGACCATCACGGTGTCGCCAAACGGCCAGTCGTCGCGATAAAGCTCCTGCGGCGGATGCGAATGCTCCGGCATGACGATGGTGACGCCAACGCTGGAGCCTTCGGCGATCGGCTTGACCACATAGGGCGGCGTCATGAGATGGCGCCGTGCGGCCTCCAGGCGTGAGGCGATCCGGCTTTCGGCCACCGGCACGCCGGCGGCGCGGAACAGCGTCTTGGTAAAGTCCTTGCGCATCGCCAGCGCCGAGGCCATGACGCCGGAATGGCTGTAGGGAATGCCGAGAACCTCCAACAGGCCCTGCAGCGTGCCGTCTTCGCCGGGACGGCCGTGCAGCATGTTGAGCGCAACATCGGGCTTGGCGTCAGTCAGCGCCGCCGCGATCTCTCGCGTGACGTCGATGCCGGTGACCAGGTAGCCGAGCCGGATCAGCGCGGCAGCGCACGCCGCCCCCGAGCGCAGCGAGACGTCGCGCTCGGCCGACCAGCCCCCCATCAGCACCGCGACATGCTTGGTCATGTCAGGTTGTCGACCTTTCGGGAGCGACTGATTCGCGCCGACCCCAATAGAATCGACAAATGGCAAAACGTCGAGAGGCAGCGCCCACGGTAAGCCTCACCTCGGCGGGGCTATCATCGCCGCAGGACAGTTTTGGGGCGTCACGGCATGAGACCCGCGCTTTCGCGGCAATGATGGCGCTGCTCGCGATGGCAGTGGAACTGCGCGCGCCGCCGAACCCGCGCCGCTGTTGCTTGCCGTAGGCCTAAGCGACGAAGCACAGGCGCCGCTCAAACGCGCGCCCTAGTCCCGGCCTGTACGCCCGCTGTCCTTGCCGTGACCCCGCCGGAGTATTAGTGTGTAAAGTGTCCTACATCTATACACATAAAATGAGATTGCTTATGCGCACGAACATCGAAATCGACGACGCCCTCATGGCTGAGGCCCAGAAAGTTTCCGGTCATTCAACGAAGAAGCAGACCGTTGATCAGGCGCTTAGGCTGCTGGTCAGACTGCGACGACAACAGCAGGTCGGCGCCGCCTTCGGCAAGTATCGCTGGCGCGGCAATCTTGCCCGCAGCCGCAGAGGCCGGGGAGTATCTTGATTGCCGTCGACAGCAGCGTTTGGATCGACTTTCTAAACGGTCGCGATGACTCGCATGTGTGGCGGCTGCGCGCCGCGCTGGGTACTGAAGAGATCATTGTCGGCGATCTCATGCTTTGCGAAGTCCTGCAAGGGCTGGACAGCGAACGGGCAGCACGAAATGTCGAGACTCTTCTGCGCCGCTTCGAAATTGTCGCGATGGCTGGCGAAGCCATTGCTGTTGCCGCGGCTCGCAATTTCCGTATTTTGCGTCGGCGAGGCATTACGATACGCAAGACTATCGACCTGTTGATCGGCACCTGGTGTATCCAGAACCGCATACCGCTGCTGCACAACGATGGCGATTTCCGTCCGATGGCGCGCTACCTCGGATTGATCGAGGTGCGTCAAGCGTGACCCGCCCTAAGGCCTCTTCGCTGATCACATCAGAGGCGAATTTGCGCGTGGTACTTGCTTGAGTACGCCGATCCGCTTGATTTCCCATTCCAGCTCGACGCCGGAATGGTCCTTGACGCGTCGGCGCACCGTCTCGCCGAGCGTCTCGATGTCGGCGGCGCTGGCGTTGCCGAGATTGATCAGAAAATTGCAGTGCATCGGCGAGACCTGCGCGTCGCCAATGCGAAACCCGCGGCAGCCGGCGGCATCGATCAGTTGCCAGGCTTTTTGGCCCTGCGGATTCTTGAAGGTCGAGCCGCCGGTGCGGCTTTTCACCGGCTGGGTTTCGCCGCGCGACTTGT
>JASHSE010000448.1 GCA_030036975.1 Xanthobacteraceae bacterium
GTCGCCGAAGCCGACGGCCGCGTGCCGGTCAACGTCATGGACGGCAATTTTACGCGCGCGGCCGATGTCTGCCCGTGGTGGAACGCCAACGTCACGGCGCGCAAGACCGGCTGATCGCAGCTATAGTGTCGCCGGCTACAGCGCCCGCGTCGTGTCGTCGAACAATTCCTCGACCGAATAGCGGCGCGGGATGATTTTCATCTCGAGCGCGTAGCTTGACATCAGCTCCAGCGCCGGCTTCACCGCCGCAAAGCCGAACGGCAGCATGTCGATCGCGCCGGGCTTAGGCAGGCCCGCGGCCTTCTTGCTCTCGTGCAGCATGCGGAAGACTTCGCGCACCGCGGCCGGATTGGATTGCGACAGCGCGGTCTTCACCACCACCATGTGATTGATCGGAACGGTGCCGTATTTCTTGTACCACTCGCGGGCGGCCGCTTCGTGATCGGGAATGACGCTCTTGAGCCGCGGATCGGCCGGGACGACGGTGCCGAAGATCGCGGCGTCGAGTTCGCCGTCGAGCACCATCTTGGTCATGTCCTTGCCGTCGGGCGCGCGCTCGACGCCGGGCGGATCCTTGAATTCGGGAATGTGCGCGTCCTCGAACGTCACCCATCTCACCTTGGCGAGGTTGACGCCGTAATCCG
This sequence comes from Xanthobacteraceae bacterium, assembly GCA_030036975.1. GTDB lineage: Bacteria > Pseudomonadota > Alphaproteobacteria > Rhizobiales > Xanthobacteraceae > BOG-931. The sequence continues at coordinate 645 of JASHSE010000448.1, forward strand.
TCCACAAGATGCCACGCAGCCAGCAGCCGGTCGTCTGCGCGAACGAGCGCACGCCGACGCGGCGCCCTTCCAGCGTGTCCGGCGTCACCATGCCGCGTTCCGAATTGTACAGCATGGTACCGTGCTGAAAGCGCCCCATCATGGTCGCCGGCATCAGCACGATCGACTTGCCGAAGGCTTTGCCCTGCAGATAGGTGACCAGCGCCATTTCGCTGACGTCGAATCTTTGCTCGCGCACCATCATGGTGAAGGCCTTGTAGACCGGGTTGACCTCGGTGAGGTTCAACGCCACGCGGTCCGATTTGATCTGGCCGCTCTTGAGCGCCTCCGTCTGCGGATAGGTGCCGAAACAGGCGCTGATGGTGGCGATTTTTTCGGCGGTCATCGTGCTCATTGCGCTTACCTCCGGGGGCGCTTGATTTTATGACCTGCGGCGGGGTTTAACCAGTCATCCGCCCGTTTCGACCGATCCGGATTGAACCATGCCTCAGCGACGTCCTGTCGGTGTTATCGGCGTCGGCCTGATGGGCGAAGTGTATGCGCGGCGGCTGATTGCTGCCGGCTATGCGGTACTCGGCTTCGACATCGATCCGGCGCGCCACGAGCGGCTCGCCGCGCTCGGCGCCCGCGCCGCCACGCTCGCCGCCATCGCGCAACAATGCGAGCCGATCGTGCTCGCGGTGTTCAACACCGAGCAGGTCGAGGACGTGGTCGAGCGAGCGCTGCTGCCCGCCGCTGCCGGCAAGATCGTGCTCTGCACCTCGACCTGCGATCCCGACCGCATCGCCGCGCTCGGCGCCCGCGTCGCCGGCCGGTTGCGTTTTCTGGAAACGCCGGTGTCGGGCACCAGCGAACAGGTGCGCCAGGGCGGCGGCGTGGCGCTGATCGGCGGCGACGCGGCGATCGCGGCCGAGGCGGCCGGCGTGCTCGACGCGCTGTTTCCACGGCGCTTTCAGATCGGCAAGATCGGCGACGGCGGCCGCGCCAAGCTCGCCATCAATCTCATTCTCGGCCTCAATCGGCTGGCGCTCGCCGAAGGCTTGGTATTCGCCGCCCGGCTTGGCCTCGATCCCGCCGCGTTCCTGCGCCTGGCGCGCGTCTCGGCCGCATCCTCGCAGGTCATGGACACCAAGGGACCGAAAATGCTGCGCGGCGATTTTGCACCCGAAGGCCGCGTGCGGCAGACCTTCAAGGACACCCAGCTGATGCTCGATCAGGCGCGTAAAGCGCGGCAAAAGCTGCCGCTGCTCGACATTCATGCCGACGTGCTCGCCGCCTGCATGCGCCACGGCGAGGCCGACGCCGACAACTCGATCGTCATCGAGGAAATTCGCCGCCGCACCATGTGAGCGCGTCGGACGCGCCGACATCGCATGCAGTTTGCGCGCAAGCGCCGATATGCTTTGCTCCCAATACCTACCAATCCTTGGAGCGAAATTTGTCCGAACGACGATTCACCGGCCGACGCGAAGACCTTCGCCTTGTCACCGGCCGCGGCTGTTACACTGCCGATCAGCGGCTCGACGGCGTCGCGGCGGCGCAGTTTTTGCGCAGCGACCGCGCTCACGCCAACATCGTGCGGATCGACGCCGCGCGGGCCCGCGCCATGCCGGGCGTGTTCGCCGTCATTACCGGCGATGATCTCGTCGCCGCCGGCTGGAAGGGCTTGCCGGCCATGGCGTTCTTCAAAGGCGTCGGCGGCTCGTCGCTGCGGGTGCCGCCGCGCTACGGCTTGGCGCATGAGCGCGTCCGTTTCGTCGGCGAGCCGGTAGCGTTGATCGTCGCCACGACCGATTACGCCGCGCAGGACGCCGCCGAGCAGATCGGAGTCGAATACGCCGATCTGCCGGCGCTGGTCGAAGCCGCCGACGCCAACGCCGCGGGCGCGGTGCGCATCCACGACGATGTGCCCGACAATCTGGCGCTCGATTACGAATACGGCAATCGCCAGGGCGCCGATGCGGCGATGGCCGGCGCCACCCATGTCGCGCGCGTCAAAATCCGGGCGCAACGCATCGCCGGCAATCCAATGGAGCCGAAATCGTGCGCGGCCGCCTACGATGCGGCGAACGACTCGTTCGATCTCTATGCGCCGAGCCAGGGCACCGCGGACCTGAAAAGCGCGCTGGCGCTGATCACCGGCATTCCGGCGGAGCGTTTGCGCATCCATTCGGTCGATGTCGGCGGCGCCTTCGGCGTGCGCAACGAAGTCTATCCGGAATTCCTCGCCGTCATGCTGGCGGCGAAGACAGCCGGCCGGCCGGTGCGCTGGATCGGCACGCGCGGCGAAACCATCATCGGCGATCATCACGGCCGCGCCGCGGATTTGAGCGGCGAACTCGGCCTCGACCGCGACGGCCGCTTTGTCGCGCTGCGCGTCGAATGGCTGGTGAACCTCGGCGCGTTCTGCAGCAACGCCGGGCCGCTCATCAACACGGTCGCGGCGCCGACCAGCTCGGCCATCAGTCTTTATAATGTAACGGCAATTCACGGGCGGCATCGCCTCGTCTTCACCAACACGACGCCGACCACCGCCTATCGCGGCGCCGGCCGACCCAACGTCGCGTATCTGTGGGAGCGTCTGGTCGAAGAGGCCGCGACGATGACGGGAATCGATTCCATCGCGCTGCGGCGGCGCAACGTGCTGCGCAGCAAGAACTTCCCGATGCGCACGCCGACCAATTCCAATTATGACAGCGCCGATCCGCCGCTTCTCATCAAAACCGCCTTGCAGGCTGCGGATTGGCAAGGCTTTGCCAAGCGGCGTCGGGAAGCGAAGCGCCGCGGTAAACTGCGCGGCATCGGCCTTGCGTTGTTTCTCGAACCATCCGGCGGCGTCGGCAAGGAGCAGGCCGAAATCCGTATCCAGAGCGACGGCCGTCTTGCGCTCTATTCCAATGCCGGGCCGTCGGGGCAGGGACACGAGACCGTGTTTCCGCAAGTCGTCGCCGACGTGCTCGGCATTCCGGCCGAGAACATCGAACTGCATTACAACGACGTGGCCGCGCCCAAACTCGCCGGCACCGGTTCGTTCGGCTCGCGCTCGCTGATCAGCCATGGCCGCGCGCTGCAGGCAGCTGCGAAGGACGTCGTCGAAAAAGGCCGTAAGCTCGCCGCCGGCGAACTCGAGGTCGCGCCTGACGACGTGGTGTTCGAAGGCGGCCAATACAAAGTCGCCGGCACCGATCTCGCCGTCAGCCTGCAGACGTTGATCGAACGGCGGTGGAGCGCGCCGGCGCACCCGCTCGACAGCAACGTGACCGTCGATCTCGCCAGCGCGTTTCCGAGCGGCGCCCATGTCGCCGAAGTCGAGATCGATCCGGACACCGGCGCGCTCGACGTCAAGAGCTACATCGCCGTCGACGATTGCGGCACGATCTACAATCACACGCTGCTCGAGGGTCAGCTGCATGGCGGGCTGATGCAAGGCGTCGGCCAGGTGATCGGCGAGCAGATCGCCTACGACCGCGACAGCGGCCAGCTGCTGTCCGGCACGTTCATGGACTATTTCATGCCCAAGGCCGACAATTTCTCGCCGGCACTGACGCTGATCGATTGCGGCGTGCCGTCGCCCGCCAATCCGCTCGGCGCCAAAGGCGCCGGCGAGGCCGGCGCCACCGGCGCGGTGCCCACCCTCGCCAACGCGGTGCTCGATGCGCTCCGGCAAGCCGGCGTGCGGCAGCTCGACATGCCGTACACATCGGCCCGCATCTGGCGGGCGATCCGGCAGGCGAAGGCGGCAGTTGAGTCGTGATCCGATTTTCGTCCAATCAAGCCGGCTAATTTCTTGTCGATCAGAGAAAGCCGTCGATCGCAACGGCTGATTCAAGGTGACGCGCAGGATCGGGCCATGCTGTTCCCGCAACATGTCCGGCATGGTGGCTAATTATTTCTTCCCCGCCTGGATCGCGCGCCAGATGCGCTCGGGCGTCACCGGCATTTCGATGTGGCTGACGCCGCATTCGGCGAGCGCGTCGACCACGGCGTTGACGACGGCGCCGAGCGCGCCGGTGGTGCCGCCTTCGCCGGCGCCGCGCACGCCGAGCTTGTTGGTCGGTGTCGGCACCTCGCTGATCGCGGTGGTGAACGACGGCAGACTATCGGCGCGCGGCATGGCGTAATCCATGAACGAGGCGGCGAGCAGTTGGCCGTCGGCGTCATAGGTGCAGCACTCCCACAGCGCCTGGCCGATGCCCTGCGCGGCGCCGCCGTGGGTCTGGCCGTGCACCACCATCGGGTTGATGGCGCGGCCGACGTCATCGACCGCGACGTAGCGCACCAGATCGAGCGCCCCGGTGTCGGGATCGATTTCCACTTCGCAGACATGCGCGCCGTACGGAAAGCCGAGCTGCCGGATCGTCTCGTCCGACGTCGCGGCAAGCGGCCCGCGCAAATCCTCCGGCACAGCGCCGTCATTGCGTTCGGCCACCGCCGCGACCGCGACGATGCTGACGGCGCGGTCGGTGCCTTTGACGGTGAAGCGGCCGGCGGCAAAGCCGATATCGTCTTCGGCGGCTTCCAGCATATGGGCGGCGATCTTTTTGCCCTTGTCGATGATGGCTTCCGCGGCATTGCCCATGACGATGCCGGCGAGCCGCATCGAGCGCGCCGAATGCGAGCCGCCGCCTTCCTTGACGATGTCGGTGTCGTTCTCGAACACGTGCACGTCCTCGAATGGCACGCCGAGCCATTCCGCCACGCATTGTGCGAACGTGGTCTCGTGGCTTTGGCCGCTGGACAGCGTGCCGACCACGACGTCGACCTTGCCGTTGCCGTGTACGGTGACGTCGGCGCGCTCGCGCGGGTAGCCGCCGGTGGTTTCCAGATAGCAGCACAGCCCGATGCCGCGCAGCCGCCGGCGCCGGCGCGCCTCGGCGCGACGCTTCTTGAAGCCGCGCCAGTCGCCGAGCTCCATGGCGCGTTCCATCACCGCGCGATAGGTGCCGTTGTCGTAGGTGATGCCCTGCGGATTCTTGTACGGCAATGCCGACGGCGGAATGAGATTGCGCCGGCGCAGCGCGACGCGGTCGAAACCGTGCTCCTGCGCCGCCTTATCGATCAGCCGCTCGATGACGTAGATGACTTCGGGCCGGCCGGCGCTGCGGTACGGCGTAGTGCACATCGTGTTGGTCAAAACCGCGCGTGCGGAAATATGCGACACCGGAATACGGTAGCCGGCGGTCGCCAGTCCGACGCCTTTGACCAGCGGCACGTAGGAGCCGCTGTGCGCGCCGACATTGCTGAGGTTTGAACTGCGCAGCGCCAGAAAGCGGCCGTCGGCGTCGAGCGCGAGTTCGGCGCGCACGGTGAGGTCGCGGCCCATATAGTCGGTGACGAAGGCCTCGTGGCGCTCGGCGGTCCATTTCACCGGCCGGCCGACCTTGCGCGAGCCCCAGACAACGAGCGCAAATTCGGGAAAGAAACTGTTGCGGGTGCCGAAATTGCCGCCGATCTCGCGGGCGATGACGCGCACGTCGTCGAGCGGCACGCCGAGGATTTGCGCGATCTCGCGCTTCTGCCGCACGATGCCGCCGGAGCCGGCATAGAGCGTGTAGCGTCCGCTCGCCGCATCGTAGACGCCGAGCGCCGAGCGCGGCTCCATCGGCACGCCGGTGACCCGGTTGAGCCAGGTGTCGAGCCGCGTCACGTGGGCGGCGCGCGCGAACGCCGCGTCGACCGCCGCCGCGTCGCCGATTTCGGCGTCGATCATGACGTTGGGCAGATCGTCGTAAAGTCGCGTCGCGCCGGGTTCGGCGGCGGCTTTCGGGTCCGTGACCACCGGCAACGGCTCATACGCGACCAAAACTTTCTCGGCGGCGTCCTTGGCGGCGACGAGCGTCTCGGCGATGACGCAGGCGACCGCGGTGCCGACGTGGCGCACCCGGTCGGCCGGCAGCACGTGATGCGGCGCCGCCGGCACCGGCGAGCCGTCGCGGTTTTTCAGCACGATGTCGGGCGGCGTGCCGGGCGCGGCGAGATGTGGGATGCGGTTGAGCCCGTCGGCGCGCGCGTCGGCGCCGGTGAGCACGGCGAGCACGCCGGGCAGCGCGCGCGCCGCCGCGCAATCGATGCCCGAAATCCGCGCATGCGCGTGCGGCGACCGCACCATTGCGGCGTAAACCTGGCCGGGCAGGTTGAAATCGTCGCTGTAGGAGCCGCGCCCGCTGATGAGGCGCACGTCCTCTTTGCGGCGGACCGTATCTCCGATGCCTGCGTACATATTCGTCGCGTGTGTGTTTGAGGCCGAAGGCGGGGTCGCCATAGTCCCACAGCGCCGCCACAACGGCTAGACGCCTGCGCCGCTGTCGTGACGGCGCGTGTCTGGCGGCGATACACATCCGTGCGGCGCTGGTTTTGTCGGATGATGAAGTCGGGGCTCTGATGCAATCGCAGTTGACACAGCGGAAATTTACGTGCGCGCTCGGCCGCGGCACGGCCCTCGCATCGCCCGCCATACCGTCTGCGGCGTGATCGGCAGCGCGATGTCGCGCACGCCAAGATGCCACAGCGCATCGATCACCGCATTGCCGATGGCAGCCGGCGCCCGTCCCCGCGCGTGCTTTAGACGCTGGATTCCCGCTGGCGCGGGAATGAGCCGACTTCAAAAACCCGCTGCACTTTAAAATCTTATGGCGCGCCGGAGAAATGCCGCTGCAAGCCCTGCCAGCCTTCGAAGTAATCGTGCTGCAGCTCGGATGATTCGACCGCATAGCGCGTGAGCCGCATGGCGAAGCGGCTTTCGAACATGAACGCCATGGTGTCGTCGATCTTGTGCGGCGCAAGCGCCGCGGCGCTGGCGCGGCGCCACGTCTCGGCGT
>JASHSE010000449.1 GCA_030036975.1 Xanthobacteraceae bacterium
AAATCCTCCGACACCGCGATCTGCTTGCCGAGCTTGCCGATGAACTGCTTGGTTGCCTCGAAAGTGCCGTCGTCGGTGGCGATGCCGCGGATCACTTCGACCAATTCCATCAGCGGCACTGGATTCATGAAATGGATGCCGATGAAGCGCTCCGGCCGGTCGGTCGCGGCGGCGAGCCGCGTGATCGAGATCGACGAGGTGTTGGTGCCGACGATGGTTTCGGGCCGCAGCGCCGGGCACAGCGTGCCGAAAATCCTGCGCTTGATGTCCTCTTTCTCGGTCGCCGCCTCGATCACCAGGTCGCAGTCGCCGAGTTCGTCGAGTGTGTTGGCCGGGGTGATGCGCTTGATCGCCGCCTGGCGCTCTTCCTCGCTGATGCGGTTGCGGCTCACTTGGCGCGCCAGGTTGCCGCTGATCGTGGCGAGGCCCTCGGAGATGCGTTCGGCGGCGACGTCGTTGAGCAAAACGTGAAAGCCTGAAAGCGCGCAGACATGGGCAATGCCGTTGCCCATCTGTCCGGCGCCGACCACGCCCACCTTGCGAATGGCGGGCGGTGTGTCGCCGGTCCGTGCGGAACGCGCCATCGGCCGCTCCTTCACCTCGTTCATGGTCCTTGCCTCTTATACGACAATGCGCTGCCTCGTTCGACGGCGGTCAGCCGCGCAGCTTGCCAAGTTCGGTCGCGAGCTCCGGCAACGCCTGGTAGAGATCGGCGACCAGGCCGTAATCGGCGACCTGGAAGATCGGCGCCTCCTCGTCCTTGTTGATGGCCACGATCACCTTGGAATCCTTCATGCCGGCCAGATGCTGGATGGCGCCGGAAATGCCGACCGCGATGTACAGGTCGGGCGCCACCACCTTGCCGGTCTGGCCGACCTGCCAGTCGTTCGGCGCGTAGCCGGCGTCGACCGCGGCGCGCGACGCGCCGACCGCCGCGCCGAGCTTGTCGGCCACCGGCTCTATATATTTGGTGAAGTTCTCGCGACTTTGCATCGCCCGGCCGCCGGAAATGATGATCTTCGCCGAAGTCAGATCCGGCCGCTCGGACTTCGACAGTTCCTCGCCGGCAAACTGCGACACGCCCGGATCGGCCGCCGCAGCGACGCTTTCGACCGGCGCCGCGCCGCCGCCCTCGCCGGTTGGCGCAAACGCCGCCGTGCGCACCGTGATCACCTTCTTGGCCTCGCGCGAGCGTACGGTCAAAATGGCGTTGCCGGCATAGATCGGCCGCTCGAAGGTATCGGCCGCGTCGATCTTGATGACGTCGGAAATCTGCATCACGTCGAGCAGCGCGGCGGCGCGCGGCATGAAATTCTTGCCCGACGTGGTCGCCGGCGCGACAATGCTCTGGTAGGGTCCGGCCAGCGCCACGATCAGCGCGGCCACCGGCTCCGCCAGCATGTGCTCGTAAGCGGGCGCCTCCGCCAGCAGCACTTTTTTGACGCCGTCGAGCTTGGCGGCCGCCCCGGCGACAGCCTGGCAGCCCTGTCCGGCAACCAGGACATGTACGTCGGCGCCGATCGCCTTGGCGGCGGTCAGCGCCTTGTTGGTCGCGTCCTTGAGCGCTGTGTTGTCGTGCTCGGCGATCAGGAGAGTGGGCATCATTCGCCTCGCACAAAATCCGTCATCCTGAGGTGCCCGCGCGCAGCGCGGGCCTCGAAGGATGCAGCTGAAGCGCTGGGGCCGCCGCCCTTCGAGGCTCGCTGCGCTCGCACCTCAGGGTGACGGAACAAAGAATTCATCATATCGCCCCGGCCTCGTTCTTGAGCTTGTCGATGAGCTCGGCGACGCTCTTGACCTTGACGCCGGCCTTGCGTGCCGGCGGCTCGGCGGTCCTGATCGTTTCCAGCCGCGGCGCGATGTCGACGCCGTAATCGGCCGCGGTCTTGTCGTCGATCGGCTTTTTCTTGGCCTTCATGATGTTGGGCAGCGAGGCGTAGCGCGGCTCGTTGAGCCGCAAGTCGGTGGTGACGATGGCAGGCGTTTTCAGCTTCACGGTCTGCAAGCCGCCGTCGACCTCGCGCGTGACCGTGACCGCATCGCCGTCGAGCGCGACCTTGGAGGCGAAGGTGCCCTGCGGCCAGCCGAGCAGCGCCGCCAGCATCTGGCCGGTCTGATTGCAGTCGTCGTCGATCGCCTGCTTGCCCATGATGACGAGGCCGGGCTGTTCGGTGAGCGCAATCGCCTTGAGAATTTTCGCCACCGCAAGCGGCTCGACTGCTCCGTCGGCCTTCACCAAAATGCCGCGGTCGGCGCCCATGGCGAGCGCGGTGCGAATGGTTTCGGCGGCCTGCTGCGGGCCGATCGAGACGGCGATGATTTCGGTTGCCTTGCCGGCCTCCTTGAGGCGCAGCGCTTCCTCGACCGCGATCTCGTCGAACGGATTCATCGACATTTTGACGTTGCCGAGTTCGACGCCCGAGCCGTCGGCCTTGACGCGGATCTTCACGTCCTTGTCGATCGCCCGTTTGACGGGCACCAGGATTTTCATCGCGCTTTGCTTTGCTGAGCCTATGCTGCGGTGCGGGAACCTACTGGCCGCGATGGCGGCGAGTCAACGCGGCTCACAGCGGGTCGAAATGGCCGGCGACGATCGCGGGTTCCGAGTGCACGCAATCGAACAGCTTGACGCCGGCCGGGCGCATGACCGCGAACAGCACCGCGCCGGTGACAAGACCGCCGACATGGGCCCAGTAAGCGACGCCGTCCTGCTGCCGGATCGATGCCTCGATCACCTGCCAGACCGCCCAGCTGCCGATCACCCAATAGGCGCGGATGCGCAGCGGAATGAGGCCGAGCAGGCAGGTCACCTTGGCGCACGGCCGGAACAACAGATAGGCGGCTATGACGCCGGCGACCGCGCCCGAGGCGCCGATCAGCACGGTCGTCGAGCCCGGATCGCTCAGCACGAACGCCAAGCCGGCGCAGACGCCGCAGGCGAGATAGAAGCCGAGAAAGCGCCAGTGCCCCAAAACCTCTTCGATGTCGTCGCCGAACACGAACAAAAACAGCATATTGCCGAACACATGCATGAAATTGGCATGCAGGAACATCGAGGTGACGAGCGTGACCGGGCCCGGCAATGCGGCCGGAATGCCGCCGCCCCACAGCGCGACCGGAACAAGGCCGGCGATGCGATCGGCCTGGTCGATCTGGCCGGTGCCGGCCTGATAAAAGAACACGCCGAAATTGACCAGCACCAAGAGCCACATCACGTAGGGCGGCGTCGGCCATTTGAGCGGGTTGTGGTCCCACAGCGGCATGAAAACCATGGCGTGCCCTCTGCGTGTCGTTCAGCGATTGCGGCCAGGAACCCAGAGCACGTCGGCTTCGCCCTTGCCGTTGGCATGGCGCGCCGCAACGAACAGGAAATCCGAAAGCCGGTTGACGTATTTCAAGACGTCGGGCGTCACGCTCTCGTCGGGCCGGTCCCGCAGCTCGGCAATGAGCCGCTCGCCGCGCCGGCAGATGGTGCGGGCGAGGTGCAGATAGGCCGAGGCGGCGCTGCCGCCCGGCAGCACGAACGAGCGCAACGGTCGCAGCTCGGCATTGAGCCGGTCGATCTCGCTTTCGAGCCAAGCCACCTGATTGTCGGTCACGGTGAGGCGGGCGCCGTCCGGCCCCTTGCCCTTGCCGGGCATGGTGAGGTCGGCGCCGGCGTCGAACAGATCGTTCTGGATGCGCGACAGCGCGGCATCGAGCGCCGGGTCGTCGCGCGTGTGCAGCCGGGCGAGGCCGAGCGCGGCATTGAGCTCATCGAGCGTGCCGTAGGCGGCGATCCGCACGTCGTATTTCTTGCGCCGTTCGCCGGTGCCGAGCCCGGTCGTGCCGTCGTCGCCGGTGCGGGTATAGATTTTGTTGAGCTTCACCATGTCAGCGTCGCCGGCTCATTTCGACATGATCCATACCGTGAACATGATCACCACGATGGCGATGAACTGCAACAGCACGCGCAGCCGCATCAGCTTCTGCGATGTGTTGCCGGAGCCGCCGCGCATCATGTTGATGAGGCCAAGCAGCAGTACCACGGCGACCGCGCCGATCGCGACCGGAACCGCATAATGCGACATGAAATCCGCCATGGCGCACTGTAGCCCGCCCCGAGCGGCGGCGAAACCCATGCCGCGTCATTCCGGATTGCCGCGCAGCGGCAAATCCGGAATCCATAAGCCCGGCGTGTGGTTATGGATTCCGGGCTCCTCGCTTTCGCTCGGCCCCGGAATGACCAGTGTGGAGGGATGCGCTAAAACGCGGCCGCTACTTGGAAAGGACCACGATGATCGTCGATTTTCAGCACCATTTCACCCCGCGCGAGCTGATCAGGGAGGACCCCGGCGACCGCCTCGTCCTGCACTACGACGCGCTCGGCGCGCCGAGCTACACCGTGCATGCGCTGCTCTATGATCTCGACGAGCACGTGCGCATGATGGAGGTGGCCGGCATCGACGCCGCCTGGCTGACCAGCGCCGCTGGCATGTGCGCCGACCTCGACACCTCGCGCTTCGTCAATGACTGCGCCAAGAAGGCGGAGCGCGATTATCCGGGCCGCTTCATCGGCGCCGCGCA
>JASHSE010000450.1 GCA_030036975.1 Xanthobacteraceae bacterium
TCGGCTTGGTTGGATAGTCTTCCGCCCAGGCAAAGCGCGCTGCCGCCGGCCCAATGGCCGCGGCTGCCGCCAGTTGCATCAAGCGTCTGCGCGCCAGCCGCATCGTTGTCTCCTTTCAAGGCTGCGTCGCAAGCCTTTGCCGATTGTATCGGCTACCGCCTGTTGATACCCGCGACCTTCCGTCCCGGTCACTCCGCCTTGATGCAGGCGAACTTGATCACCTTAGCCCATTTTGCTGTTTCCGCCGCGACGACCTTGCCGAAATCGGTGGGCGAGCCGATGACTTCGATGCTGCCAAGCTCAGCAAAACGACGGTTTTAGAAAACTGATCGAGGCCGATACCGCGAAATGGGCCAAGGTGGTCCAGTTCGCATCGACCAAGTTTTGGCGCATCTTTCTTCGCTCAGCCTGCCACGCGCCGCAGAGTGAGGGCGCAAGACGTTTGCTCTTCCCTCTCCCCGCGTGCGCCGCACGGTCTCGATCCGGCGGTAGCGGCGGCGCGCGCAAAGGTTTTGCCGAGGCCATGCACGATCCGGTGCTGATCGCCGAGGTGGCGAAGATCAATCTCGAGCTTAATTTTGGGTCCGGCGAGGATACGCCCGACGTCATCGCCCTCGCCCCGGGCGATCGCCGCAGCGAACTAGGATGCAGGCGTAATTGTGCGTTGCGCTTTGCCGGTTACCCGCTATATAAGCCGCGCAACTTCACACGCGGACCTTGGCCCTCGAAAGGGGGCCGTCCGGTGCTTGCCCGCTCCCTTCGCTGCCCCGCATACGGGGGAGGGAAGGCAGGGGAGGCTCATCGGTCCGCGGCGGATCAACCGGAGAAGACATATATGTCGCTGCCCGACTTCAGCATGCGCCAGCTTTTGGAAGCCGGCGTCCACTTCGGCCATCAGTCCCACCGCTGGAACCCGAAGATGTCCGAGTACATCTTCGGCTCCCGCAACAACATCCACATTATCGACCTGACGCAGACGGTGCCGATGATGCACCATGCGCTGCAGGCGGTCAGCGACACGGTGGCCAAAGGCGGCCGCATCCTGTTCGTCGGCACCAAGCGGCAGGCCCAGGACGCCATCGCCGACGCCGCCAAGCGCTCGGCGCAATATTACGTCAATTCGCGCTGGCTCGGCGGCACGCTGACCAACTGGAAGACCGTCTCCAACTCGATCAAGCGGCTGCGCAAGCTCGAGGAGATGCTCGCCTCCAGCGAGGCGCAGGGCTACACCAAGAAGGAGCGGCTGACCTTGCAGCGCGAGCGCGACAAGCTCGATCGCGCGCTCGGCGGCATCAAGGACATGGGCGGGCTACCCGATCTGTTGTTTGTCATCGACACCAACAAAGAGGACATCGCCATCAAGGAGGCGCAGCGGCTCAATGTGCCGGTCGCCGCCATCGTCGACACCAATTGCGATCCGGACGGCATCAATTTCGTCGTGCCGGGCAATGACGACGCGAGCCGCGCCATCACGCTATACTGCGACCTGGCCGCCAAGGCGGCGATCGACGGCATTTCGCGGGCGCAGGGTTCCCGCGGCATCGATATCGGCGCCCAGGCGGAGCCGGTGGTCGCCGAGGAACTGCCGGCGGAGACCAACCGGCTCGGCTTCGAGCCGCTGTCCGGCCCGCGCGGCGTAGCCGACGATTTGAAGAAACTGCCCGGCGTCTCGCCGGCCATCGAGAAGCAGCTCAACGACCTCGGCATCTTCCATTTCCAACAGATCGCCGAACTGTCGCCGGCCGCTGCCCATAACGTGGGCGAGGAAGTCGGACTGCCGGGCCGGGTCGAGAGTTGGGTCGCCAAGGCGAAGGAACTGACCGCCGAGCCGGAATAAGCGCCATTGCGGGCCGCGCCGCAGGCGCGAACCCGGCCACCATAACCACGCAATGCGGTTCGCGCGCGACGCCCTATCTAACCGTCAGTGATTATGGATCCCGGCTTCCTCGTTTTCGCATAGGCGCTCCGCGCTGCGACGAAGTTCCGGGATGACGAGCGCCACAAGGACGAAGGCAAATGAGCACGACGAACATTTCCGCCGGCATGGTCAAAGAGCTCCGCGACAAGACCAACGCGGGCATGATGGATTGCAAGGCGGCGCTGATTGAGAGCGGGGGAGACCTCGAGGCCGCGGTCGATTGGCTGCGCAAGAAGGGCCTGTCGAAAGCGGCCAAGAAGGCCGGCCGCGTCGCCGCCGAAGGGCTGATCGGGGCCGCGCTCAATGCCACCAAGGGCGTCCTGGTCGAGGTCAATTCCGAGACCGACTTTGTGGCGCGCAACGATCTGTTCCAAGGCTTGGTGAAAATGATCGCCAACGTCGCCCTCGATGCTGGCGCTGACGTGGACAAAATCCTTGGCGCGCGGATCGGCGACCGCACCGTTGCCGATGCGATCTCTGAAACCATCGCCAAGATCGGCGAGAACATGACGTTGCGCCGCGCCACCGGCCTTGCGGTCGCTCGCGGCGTGGTGGCTCATTACATGCACAATTCGCCCGACGAAGGCTTGGGCCGCATCGGCGTCATCGTCACCCTCGAATCCGCCGGCAAGGCCGACGCGCTCAAGGCGATCGGCCGCAAAGTGGCCATGCACATCGCAAATTCCAATCCGCAGGCCGTCGATCCGTCGGGTCTCGATGCCGCGACCATCGCGCGCGAACGCAACGTCTTGGCCGACAAGGCCAAGGCGCAGGGCAAGCCGGCCAACGTCGTGGAAAAGATCGTCGAATCGGGCCTGAAGACTTTCTACAAGGACGTCTGCCTGCTCGATCAGCCGTTCATCTTCGACGACAAGAAGAGCGTGGCCCAGGCGCTCAAGGAGAGCGAGGGCGAGGTGGGGGCGCCGATCAAGGTCGTCGGCTTTGCCCGCTTTGCGCTTGGCGAAGGCATCGACCGGCCACGCGACGATTTCGGTGGAGAAGTGGCGGCGCTCGCTGGCGCCTAGGTGTAGGTTGGGGTGAGCGTAGCGAAACCCACCGCGGGATGGTTGGCGGCGGAGCCATGCGTTTGACCGCGCTCGCTTCATCCGACAAGGGCGGATGATCCCTCATGACCAAGCCGAACTACCGTCGGGTCGTGGTCAAGCTGTCCGGCGAAGCGTTGAGCGGCCCGGAGAAATTCGGCATCCATCAGCCGACCATCGACCGCTTCGCGGCCGATCTCGTTGCCGCGCATGCGCTCGGGATCGGGCTCGGTGTCGTGGTCGGCGGCGGCAACGTGCTGCGCGGCGCGCAGATTGCGGAGAACGGCCTATCGCGTCCCACCGCCGACGCCATGGGCATGCTGGCGACCGTCATGAACGCGCTGGTGCTCGAGACCGCGATCGAGCGGGCCGGCGCCAGCGCACGCACCATGTCGGCGCTGTCGATGCCGCAGGTTTGCGAAACCTACGAGCGCCAGCGAGCGCTACGCCACCTCGAGGATAACCGGGTCATCGTGTTCGCTGGCGGCACCGGCAATCCCTATTTCACCACCGACACCACCGCCGTGCTGCGCGCCGCCGAAATGGGCTGCGACGCCGTGCTCAAGGCAACCGACGTTGACGGGGTCTATACGGCCGATCCCAAGCGCGACGCGACTGCTAGGCGTTACCAAAAGCTCGATCACCAGGAGGCGCTCGACAAGCACCTTAAGATCATGGACGCGACGGCGTTCGCGCTTGCCCAGGAAAATCGCATGCCTATCATCGTGTTCTCGATCCTGGAGCAGGGGGCGATCGCGAGCGTGCTGCGCGGCAACGGGCAGTTTACGATTGTCGGCTGAATATCCGGATCGTGGGGGCGGCCCCCCTTCTTCCCGCTAACCGCGCGGGCCGGGGAAAAACACTCTTAGTCCTCCCGGGTGCGGGAGGAGTACGGCCGAAACGGCCGCTCATGGAGGGCGCCATGGCAGAGACCACGTTCGACCTCAACGATCTCAAGCGCCGCATGCAGGGCGCGCTTACGTCATTGAAGCAGGAGCTGTCCGGGCTGAGAACCGGCCGCGCCTCGGCCGGCCTGGTCGAACATATTCAGGTCGAGGCCTATGGCAGCCATATGCCGCTCAATCAACTGGCGACGATCAGCGTTCCGGAGCCGCGGCTTCTCAACGTGCAAGTTTGGGATCGCTCCATGGTGCATGCGGTGGAGAAGGCGATCTCGGCGGCGAATCTCGGGCTGACGCCGAACACCGAGGGTCAGGTGCTCAGGCTGCGCATCCCGGAGCTGAACGAGGAGCGGCGGCGCGAAATCGTCAAGGTCGCCCACAAATACGCCGAAGGCGCGCGCGTCGCCGTCCGCCACGTCCGCCGCGACGGCCTCGATCTGCTCAAGAAGCTTGAGAAGGATCACAAGATCAGCGAAGACGACCACGAACGGCAGGCCGCGGACGTGCAGAAAGCGACCGATGGCTCGATCGCGGAAGTCGAAAAACTGCTCGCCGCCAAGGAAAAGGAGATCATGACGGTGTGAGCACGATATCGGGCGCGACACAACAGGCGGTTCCGCCGGCGAAGGCGGACGGCGACGGCTTCACGACGCCGCGTCATGTCGCCATCATCATGGATGGCAACGGACGCTGGGCGGCGGCGCGCGGCCTGCCGCGCTTCGAAGGCCATCGCCGCGGCGTCGAGGCGCTGCGCAAGACCGTGCGCGCCGCGCACGATCTCGGCATCGCGGTACTGACGATTTTTTCCTTCAGCTCGGAAAACTGGTCGCGGCCGGCGTCGGAAATAAAAGATCTGCTCGGCCTGCTGCGCCGTTTCATCCGCAACGATCTGGTCGACCTGC
>JASHSE010000451.1 GCA_030036975.1 Xanthobacteraceae bacterium
TGGCGGCTTCCCGCTCGTTGAGCCGGCGCGGCGGCTCCGGCAGTCGCGCCTTGCCGCCGGCCAAGCCGGGGCGCTCAGCGGCAAATGAAACCTCGAGATCGCCCTTGGCGGCAATGGCGCGCAGACACACACCGACCGCGCGCTTGAACGGCTCGGTCGGCGCTTCCTTCGCTGCGCTCTTTGGCTTGATGTTCGAGGACATCACAGCGCTTTCATCAAATAAACGCGGTCATGGCCGGCGGGAAAACCCTTCAGTCTGCCGTACTCCCGGTAGCCGAGCTTGCGGTCGAACTTCGGCGCCTGAAAGGTGAAGCTTTCGAGAAACACGTTTCCAATGCCTCGCTTTCACCGCCGGCATCCGGCCTCGTTCAGCTCAACGCCACGTTCACCGCGGACTCCGGCAATTCCTGGCCGAAGCAGCGCTGATAGAATTCCGCCACCAACGGTCGCTCCAGCTCGTCGCATTTGTTGACGAAGGTAAGCCGGAAAGCAAAGCCGATATCGCCGAAGATCTCGGCGTTCTCTGCCCAGATGATCACGGTGCGCGGACTCATGACCGTCGAGATGTCGCCGTTCATGAAGGCGTTGCGAGTGAGGTCGGCGACGCGCACCATCTTTGAGACGATGTCGCGGCCCTCGGCGTTGCGGTAGTGCTTCGCCTTGGCCAGCACGATCTCGACCTCGTTGTCGTGCGGCAGATAATTCAGCGTGGTGACGATCGACCAGCGATCCATCTGGCCCTGGTTGATTTGCTGCGTGCCGTGATAAAGGCCCGACGTATCGCCCAGCCCGACGGTGTTGGCGGTGGCGAATAGCCGGAACGCCGGGTGCGGCTTGATCACCTTGTTCTGGTCGAGCAGCGTCAGCCGCCCGGACGATTCCAGCACGCGCTGGATGACGAACATCACGTCGGGACGGCCGGCGTCGTATTCGTCGAAACAGATGGCGACGTTGTTCTGCAGCGCCCAGGGCAGAATGCCGTCGCGGAATTCAGTGACCTGCATGCCCTCGCGGATCACGATGGCGTCCTTGCCGATCAGATCGACGCGGCTGATATGGCTGTCGAGATTGACCCGCACCAACGGCCAATTGAGCCGCGCCGCGACCTGCTCGATGTGGGTCGACTTGCCGGTGCCGTGGTAGCCGGTGACGATGACGCGGCGGTTGCGGGCGAAGCCGGCCAGGATGGCGAGCGTGGTCGGCTTGTCGAAGCGATAATCCGGATCGATGTCGGGGACGTACTCGTCCGGCTCGGAATAGGCCGGCACTTCGAGGTCGCTCTCGATGCCGAACAGCTGGCGGATCGAGACTTTCATGTCCGGCAGGCCGGATTGCGTTTCCGTTGCGAGAGTCATTGCTCCTCCGTGACCGCGGCAACTTCCAAGGCAGTCTGCCTGCGCTCCCCTCGCTTGCAGGGCGGGTCCAGGGCGGCCGGCAGCCGGCGGTCGAATTGCGCCGTACATCTAGCAGAAAGGCTCGACGCTGCGAAAGCCACCACCTACGGGCGGAAACTTCCCTGCTCACTTGCGGTTTTGCATGGCAACTGCCGATGCCAAACCGCACCAGATGGCGGTGCTGGACCGCTCCGCCGACGGCGACCCTGCTTGAGGCACGACAGGCTCAGCAAAAACCGGCCGCCTTCAGGTAATTGTACGCCGCGATGATATCCCGCAGCCGGTCCTCAGAACCGCGATCTCCGCCATTGGCGTCGGGATGATGCTGTTTTACCAGCATTTTGAATCGTTTCTTGATATCGGTTCGCGCGGCATTGGCTTCAAGACCGAGGGTATCGAGGGCGCGCCGCTGGGCATTGAGGATCCTGCGCCCCTCGGATGTGGGCTTGGCGCGGCTGGCGCGGCCGGCGCCGAACAGGTCGAACGGGTCTTCGGCCGCCCAGCCGGCGCTACGGAAGCCGGCGCGGCCGGCTTGGCTGCGCTGGCCGCCCAACGAACCCAGCTTCCAGGTCGGACGGTGGCCGGTGACATCTTCCTTCTGGTAGCGCGCGATGGCGTCGTCGCTCATCCCGGCGAAGAAATTGTACGAATTGTTGTATTCGCGCACGTGTTGGAGGCAGAATCGCCAATATTCGCTGGCGCGCAGGCGGCCCTTCGGCGCCCGATGGGTCGCCGGCGCGCCGCAGCCCGGCCACTCGCAACCGGGTAATTCCGTGTGCAGCCGACGGTCGCGGTCGGGCTTGACCCGGATGCGGTCGAACAGCGGTGAATTTGTCGTCATCGATCTCGATTATGCGGGCGCACTTGCGTCAGCCGCAAGACTTGACAGGCGGCAAATGCGCGCGTCGCGGCCATGGTTTGCGGTCATGGTTTGCAGCGTTGGCGGTTGACGGCTGCGATTTGCGTCGGCTAACGCTGCCGGCCATGGCGACGCGCGATGTCATTACGGAAAAGTTGCGCAAGGCTTTCGTCCCCGAGAGCCTGCGCGTGGAGGACGAATCGCACCAGCATGTCGGCCATGCCGGACACCGCCCGGGCGGCGAGACTCATTTCCGTATTTATATCGTGTCGGATGCGTTCCGCGGAAAGAGCCGGGTCGAACGGCACCGCATGATTAACACGGCGCTAGCGGCCGAGCTTGCCGGCGGCATCCACGCGCTCGCCATCCACGCCGCCGCACCGGGCGAAGGTTTTTAGCGGCCGCAAAATCAAAGTCCGCTTGGCCGCCTACAAGCGCGTTCTCTCCAGTTCGCCTAGCAAATCGCGCAAGTCCAGCCGTTCGGTGACCATGGCGAGCTTGCCGTCCGCGGTGCGCGGCCAAAGCTCTTTCGGCCGGTCCCAATAAAGCTCGACGCCATTGTCGTCGGGATCGCGCAGATAGAGCGCTTCGCTCACCCCGTGGTCGGAGGCGCCTTCGAGCGGAATATCGGCCTCGATCAGCCGGCGCAGCGCGTCGGCGAGTTTGGCCCGGGTCGGATAAAGAATCGCGAGATGATAAAGCCCGGTGCTGCCGAGCGGCGGCGGTGAGCCGCCGCGGCTTTCCCAGGTGTTGAGCCCGATGTGATGATGGTAACCGCCGGCCGAAATGAACGCCGCGCCCTGCAGGCGCTGGGTCAGCTCGAAACCGAGCACGCCGCAATAGAACGCCAGCGCGCGTTCGAGATCGGCGACTTTGAGATGAACATGGCCGATGCGGACGCCCGGATCGATCGGCACCGGCGCCGGCCCGATGTCGAAGCTTTTGGGTACAGGCTTGAGTACAGTCTTGAGTACAGTCTTGGATTTTGTCTGCGTATCCATGATGACTTGCCTTTCC
>JASHSE010000049.1 GCA_030036975.1 Xanthobacteraceae bacterium
CTCCACGCGATAGCCGTGACGACGGAGGCCGAGCCGCCGCCGCAGGTGACCGCGACCGTAGGTGAGGTCGACGCGGCGTCGAGCCGTGTTCAGATTGTGCAGGAGAGCCGACACGTCGAAGCGGCGGCGCATTGCGGCAATGCGGCGGACGCGGCGGCGATCGAAGCCGCGGCGACAATCGAATCATTTCCGCCCGAGGATGTCATCGTCAGCCATTGCGCGGCTGAAGACAATTTGCCCGAGCAGATGCCGGGCGGACCGTCGGTTGCGGCCGTGGATGCGGCTCTTGGCACCGAAGCAAGCGAGCAGACTGTTCTCCCCGAAGCGCTCTTGAACGAACCCGCCGCTGCGTCGGGCGGCGGTGATCTGGGCGCGTCCGCATCGCGCATTGCAGCGCTCGGAGACGCCGAGCCGCCGTTTGCAACTGAGAGCGTTGCGCCGGCTCGCCCTGACGCAATGTCAGCCGATACCCTGCCG
Source organism: Xanthobacteraceae bacterium (assembly GCA_030036975.1). Taxonomy (GTDB): domain Bacteria; phylum Pseudomonadota; class Alphaproteobacteria; order Rhizobiales; family Xanthobacteraceae; genus BOG-931. Next base: position 478 of record JASHSE010000049.1, read on the forward strand.
GAGGCGCCGGCCGAAGAGCCGGCGAGCGCAACGCAGAGCGAGCCCGTCGCCGTGATGCCGGCCGCGATCACGGTGGACGCTGCGCCGGGTCATGGTGTGACGGACCAAAGCCTCGACCTGCAAACGGCGGCGCACGCCGTTATACATCACGATCAAGCACCATCCGTTACGGAGCTTGCTGAAGGCGGGCCAATCGATGCGGTCGCGTCCATGGCGGCGTGTGATGACACTCCGGCGCGCGATCAAGCTCCGGCGCGGGACGAGCAAAACGCCGAGCGCGATGAAGTCGCCGGCGAGCCCATGGCGTCGCAGCCTACCATTGATCCGAACGAAGATCCGGGCGACCTGTTCGAGCCGGTGGCCGACGCGCGGCTGCCGTTGATGGCGCCTGCGCCGGCCGCGCCGGCCGCGATTGCGGCGCCGGGCGATGGCGAGGCCGCGCGTGCATCGATCCCGCTCGCCGTTTTGCCGCCTGCGGCATCGGCGGTGGTCGCCGCGCAACCGCCGCAGCCCGCGACCGCATCGGCGCTACGTCTTCCTCCCGTTGCACCGGTGCCTGCGCCACCACCGCCCTCGCCAAGCGATCCGCTCGCGCCGATACGCGCGCTGAGCGCGGAGGAATTGATCGCGCTGTTCAGCTAGCGGCGGCCGCCCACATTTACGCCGCGTTGACTTTCAAGTCATGTGGATGCTGCGAACAAAAGCCGCAGCGTCAGATTCAATCTGCTATGCTTGGCAGTAGTGATTCGCGTCGGCCGGCACGCGACTCGCTTTGATCTCACCGACGCGGATCGACAACGACATGTAAGGTATGTGCCGAGCGTGCTCCAGGTCTAAGGACCTCGTTTGTGGTCCGCGCATGACGATGGACTGGAGGCCAGAATGCACAGACTCATCGGGCCTGCGGTAGCGGGCATCGCGTTGTGCACGAGCGCGTTCGTTCCTGCTCAGCTCCTGGCGCGTGACGACGGCCGCTTTGCCGACTCGCCACTCAAACCCTGGTTCGACAGGCTCGCCAGCGGCAAAGGCTTGTGCTGCTCGTTCGCCGACGGCGTCACAGTCGAAGACGTCGATTGGGATACTCAGGACGGCCGCTATCGCGTGCGGCTCGACGGCCACTGGGTGGTCGTGCCCGATGCGGCGCTGGTGACCGAGCCGAACCGCTATGGTCGAGCCGTGGTATGGCCTTATCAGGACGCGACCGGCGCGACGCAGATCCGCTGCTTCATTCCGGGTGCAGGTATCTGATTTCTGCGCCGCGCTGCGGCACGGGGCCAAGCTCACGCCACCAGCCGTGAGAACAGGTCCGGGTCGACATTGCCGCCGGACAGCACGGCGACCGCGACCTTGCCGTTGATGTCGATCTTGCCGGTCATCAGGGCGGCGAGCGCCACCGCGCCGCCCGGCTCGACCACGAGCTTGAGTTCGGCGAACGCAAACGCCACCGCGGCTGCGACTTCGGCGTCGCTCGCCGACACCCCGGCGCCGACCAGCGAGCGGTTGATCGCGAACGTCAATCTGCCCGGCATGCGCGCCATCAAGGCGTCGCAGATGGTGCCGGTGAGCGCCGCGTTCTCTTCGCGCTCGCCGCTTTTGAACGAGCGCGCGTGGTCGTCAAAGCCGGCCGGCTCTGCGGTATAGAGCGCCGCGGTCGGCACGCGCGCCTTGACGGCGAGCGCGATGCCGGCGGTCAATCCGCCGCCCGAGGCGGTCACCACCACGACGTCCGGCGTAAGCCCGAGCGCGCTCAAATCCTCGACGATCTCGCGGCCGGCGGTGCCCTGGCCGGCGATGATCAGCGCGTCGTCGTAGGGCGGCACCAAGGTGGCGCCGCGGCGCGCCGCGATCGCCGCGGCGATCGCTTCGCGGTCTTCGTTGGCGCGGTCGTAGAGCACGATCTCGGCGCCGAACGCCGCCGTGCGCTCGCGCTTGGCGCGCGGCGCGTCGCTCGGCATCACGATCAGACACGGCATGTCGAGGAGCCGCGCCGCCGCGGCAACGCCCTGGGCGTGATTGCCGGACGAATAGGCGACGACGCCGGCGGCGCGCCGCTCCGGCGGGATCGCGGCGAGCTTGTTGTAGGCGCCGCGAAACTTGAACGAGCCGGTGCGCTGCAAGGTCTCGGCTTTGAGAAACACCCGCCCGCCGGTCATGGCGTCGAGCGCCGGCGAGGTCAGAAGCGGCGTGCGCAACGCGATGCCGGCAAGCCGGCGCGCGGCCTCGTCGACGTCCGCAGGCGTCGGCAGGTGCAGCGGCGCATCCATGGTGCCAAGCGTAGCGCCGCGATTGCGGTGCGGGCAAGGGGAGGGCGGCGGAAGGTGACGTAAGGGATTCTGTGTCAGGCGAGGAAGGGGTACTCCAATTGTGAACTGCCAAGCACACAAAGGAGCACCCCATGTCACAGCGAGCTGCGACGATCACGAGTTTAGCGAAGGCGTTTGAGGTCGTGAAGGCGATGCAGGCAGGCGGCCTGGATTGGGGCGAGGGTTATCGGCCGCTGGGCCGGCAAGCCTT
>JASHSE010000452.1 GCA_030036975.1 Xanthobacteraceae bacterium
GAGCAACGACGGCGTCGCGTCCCGCGAGCCGTCGTCGGACACGAACAGCCGCCAATCGGCAAAATCCTGCGCCTCGTAAGACACAAGCTGCTGCGGCAAAAACCGCGCGCCGTTGTGGGTGCAGAGCAGGATGGCGATGGGAGCGGACGGTTGGCGCCCTCCTATCAAGCCGTTTGCTGGAGACGCGGGCAGCGGATCAGAAGCCATGAATGGAAAAAATCATGATCCTGCGAAGCGCGTAGCGCGAAGCAGGATGGTGCCCAGGGGCGGAATTGAACCACCGACACCTGCATTTTCAGTGCAGTGCTCTACCAACTGAGCTACCTGGGCGCCGTTGCGCCGGCCTGCGCTTCGCGCTGCGCCGGCCGGCGGGGCTCGCTTATAGGGGCTGGCCCCTCGCCTGTCCAGAATGCGGCCATCAGCAACAAACCCGCGCGCGGATCGATCATTCGCGCGGCGGCGCCTGATCGGGAGCGAGCGGCAAGTCGTCCGCTTCCTCGTCGGCGCGCACTGGCACGCTGTAGACCCCGGAAAGCCAACGGTTGAGGTCCACGTCGGCGCAGCGGCGCGAGCAGAACGGCCGGTAGCGCTCGGCGGCGGGCTTGCCGCAGATCGGACACGGCTTGTTCGGGGCCTCGGCCATGCCGGCAATATGGGGCGCAGCGCCGGCTGCGCCAAGCTCAAGCCACCGCGGTGAGCCAACCGAAATGGATCGGATAACCCTCGCCGCCAAGCAGCGTGATGGTTTCGTAGAGCGGCAGGCCGACGATGTTGGAATAGGAGCCGACGATCTTGACCAGAAAGCTGCCGGCGATGCCCTGCGCCGCATAGCCGCCGGCTTTGCCGCGCCATTCGCCGGAGGCGAGATAGGCCTCGATGTCCTCCTCGGAGAGCCGCTTGAAGCGCACGCGGGTCTCGACGTGGCGCTGCCGGAACGCCTCTTTCGGCGTCACCAGGCAGATGGCGGAATGGACCCGGTGATTGCGGCCGGACAATAGCCGCAGGCACTGCGCCGCCTCGTCGAGCATTTCGGTCTTCGGCAGGATGCGGCGGCCGACGGCGACCACAGTGTCGGCCGCCAGAATATAAGCGCCCCTGAGCTCCTCATCGAGGCGCACCATGGCGAGCGCGGCCTCCGCCTTCTGGCGCGCGAGCCGCACCGCGCAGGCGCGCGGCAGCTCACCGCGTTTCGGAGTTTCGTCGATGTCGGCCGGGCGCAGCGCGTCCGGTTCGATGCCGGCCTGGTTGACCAGCGCCAGCCGGCGCGGCGAGCCCGAGGCCAACACGAGTTTCGGACGGCCGATCATTTGAACCGGCAAATCATTTGAACCGGTAAGTGATCCGGCCCTTGGTCAGATCATACGGGGTCATCTCCACCAAGACCTTGTCGCCGGCGAGCACGCGGATGCGGTTCTTGCGCATGCGGCCGGCGGTATGGGCGATGATCTCGTGCTCGTTCTCGAGCTTGACGCGGAAGGTGGCGTTGGGCAGGAGCTCCGTCACGACGCCGGGAAATTCCAGGAGTTCTTCTTTCGCCATTCGCTTTCCGGATTTGTGCTGCGACCTGACCGCGATTTTTTCGGCCTAAATTTGCGCGGAACCTAGCGGATGCCGGGCCGCTCGACAACGGTCTTGGCGCGCCTTGGCGCGCCTTGGCGGGCCGGCGCCGCCAAGCCGTGCATCCATGCGCTATCGCATCCGTCATTGCGGCGGCGTGCCGTTGGCGGCCAACACCTCGCCGGCAAGATAGAGCGAGCCGGTGATCAAGACGCGCGGCGCCGGCGTGAGGTCGAGCTTGCCGGCCGCGTCGAGCGCGCTTTCGAGACCGTCACGGGCCAGCACCGGGATGCCGACGTCGCGCGCGACCTCGGCGAGCGCCGCCGCCGGCAGCGCTTTGTCGTTTGCGACCGGCACCGTGATGACGCGGCGCGCCAGCCCGGAAAAATGCTTCAAAAACCCGGCGCAGTCCTTGGTCGACAGCATGCCGACGATGAGAACGAGCGGGCGCGATACCCGTTCTTCGAGGTCCGCAAGCGCTGCCGCGATGGCGCGGCCGCCATCGGCATTGTGGGCGCCATCCAACCACAACTCGCTCTCCGGCGGCAGCAGGGTGGCGAGCCGGCCGGCCGACAGCCGCTGCATGCGCGCCGGCCAGTCGACGCGAATCATGCCGGCCTCGAACGCGGCAGCAGGCAGCTTCATGCCGGCGCGGCGGAGCACGGCGATGGCGGCGCCGGCATTTTCGAATTGATGGCGTCCATAAAGTTTCGGCGCCGGCAGATCGAGCAGGCCGTCGTCGTCCTGATAGACCAGCCGGCCGCGTTCCTCGGTCGCGGTCCAGTTCTTGCCCGCAATGGCAAGCGGCGCACCGACCCGCGCCGCCTGGCGCTCGACCACCGCGAGCGCCTCGCGCAGCTGGCTCGCGATCACCGCCGGAACGTCCGGCTTGAGGATACCGGCTTTTTCCGCGGCAATCTGCTCAATCGTGTCGCCAAGGAACTCAAGATGATCGAGCGAAACGCGGGTGATGATTCCGGCGAGCGGCCGCGTGACCACGTTGGTGGCATCGAGCCGGCCGCCGAGCCCGACTTCGAGCAGAAGCACGTCGGCCGGATGCCGCGAGAACAAGAGAAACGCCGCCGCGGTTTCGACTTCGAACACGGTGATCGGCGCGCCACCGTTCTTGGCCTCGCATTCGATCAGCGCGTCCACCAGTTCGGCATCCTCGACGAGGCGGCCGCCGTCCTGCCGCCCAAGACGAAAACGCTCGTTGAGGCGAACCAGATGGGGCGAGGTGTAGACGTGCACACTCTTGCCGGCAGCTTCCAGGATGGCGCGTGCGAACGCGACGGTCGAGCCTTTGCCGTTGGTGCCGGCGACGTGGATGAGCGGCGGCAGGAGGCGTTCCGGATGGCCGAGCGCGGCAAGCAGGCGCTCGATGCGGCCGAGCGAAAGATCGATGCGTTTGGGATGCAGCGCCAACAGGCGCGCCGCGACGGCGCCGACCGACGCCGCGTCGGACCGCTGTTCGCTCACGCGGTCGCCGCGGAGGCTGCCGCCGCTGCGGCCGGCGGCGCCGGCAGCGGCAGATGCGGTTGCGACACGCCGGCCGGCGCCTTCATCAACAGCCGGCACAGCCGCGCAATGGTCGCGCGCAGCTGATGCCGATGCACCACCATGTCGACCATGCCGTGATCGCGCAGGTACTCGGCCTTCTGAAAGCCCTCCGGCAGCTTTTCGCGGATCGTCTGCTCGATGACGCGCGGCCCGGCGAAGCCGATCAACGCGCCGGGCTCGGCGATCTGGACGTCGCCGAGCATCGCGTAGGACGCCGTCACGCCGCCGGTGGTCGGGTTGGTGAGAACGACGATGTACGGCTTGCGCGCGTCGCGCAACCGCTGCACCGCGATGGTGGTGCGCGGCAGCTGCATCAGCGACAGAATGCCCTCCTGCATGCGGGCGCCGCCGGAGGCCGCGAACAGCACGAACGGACAAGCCTTCTCGACCGCGGTATCGAGGCCCTTGATCACCGCCTCGCCGGCCGCCATGCCGAGCGAGCCGCCCATGAACTCGAAATCCTGCACGGCGATCACGGCGGCCACGCCGTCGAGCTTGCCGTAGCCGAGCTTCAGCGCGTCATGCAGCCCGGTCTTGGTGCGCGCGTCCTTGAGCCGCTCGGTGTAGCGGCGCTCGTCGCGAAATTTCAAGGGATCGGCCGGCACCTCCGCCACCGCGATGTCGAACCAGGTCTCATTGTCGAACATCGATTTGAGCCGCGCCATCGCGCTCATGCGCATGTGATAGTTCGACCCCGGAATAACGAACTGATTGGCCTCGACGTCCTTGTAGAACACGAGCTGGCCGGTCTCCGGACATTTGATCCAGAGATTCTCCGGCACTTCGCGCCGGCTCAGCATGCTGCGGATTTTTGGGCGCAGCGTGTTGGAGATCCAGTTCATGCGTTCAGCTTGCTTCGGGTGGAACAGGGATCATCGCAGTGCCATGCACTGTCGCGTTGCCAGTGTAGCATGACTTGCGGATGAGATATAATCCCGAACTTGCTCCCGCAATCGGGCCCGACGTGTCCGCAACCTTGCCGAACGCGGATGCGTCAACCGCACGGTCACCACTGCGCGCCATTTGACTTTGATGAACCATAGGATGTATGGCGTTTGAATTGCACGTAATTCAGCGCCAGGGGCTGGAGGGGGGAACGCTTCATGGAAGAGTCAGACAAGCTAGGCGATTCCGAAAAGTTACCGCGCGGCTACCTGATCGTGTGGGCGCTAGGCGGGGTCTTGGTGGTAATCCCGCTGTTGGTTTCGGTGTACCTGCATCCTGGTGAACTAGAACAACAGCTTTTGTTTTTTTGCCCGATTTTTGGATTCCTCCTGACGTTTGCTGCGGATCAACGAAATCTACTCCGTCAGCAGACTCAATGGCGGCAGCAAATGCTGCGGCAAGTTAGGAATCTGGGGCAGGGCAATGCGACGCTCGGGGAACATTTGGCGGAGCTGGAGGAAACTGTGGGACGACAGTGCGCGCGCGCGATCTTGAACGCCGCAGTAATAATTCCCTACTCGGTGCGGGACGCCCATCATCACGTCGCCACAAACGCCAAACGCGCCCTACAGATTCATAACACCCGGCTTGCACCACACGTAGACGAGGCCGGCGTGGTCGGATACATGCAAGCTCGAAATATGCAGGATCAAGGGTTTAAGGATGCAGTGGTCGCCGGCACCGTGTATCATTTGATCTATGATGTGAGTCAACGTGAGAATGTCGATAGGTTCATAAGCGAAGTGAGGGGCATTGCCCACCAGGGAGAAGTTCACGTTCATGCCGTTGATGCACAGAATCTGCCGCTGGTTCAATTCATCGTACTGAATTACGGCAACGATAACGTGGAATGTCTTCTCGGCTATGGGGTCGGGGATGAAATCGGGTCCACGGAGCAGATATTTCTCATCAGGAGTGTGCCCCTATGCACGTATCTGGTTCGGGTTTTCGGAGTGTATCGGCGGCTCTTGACCGCAAAGCCAGTCGATCACCATGGGCCGGACGAACTGGTGAATCCATCGACCTGAAGCTTTTCTTTGATAAGCAGTGTCCTACGACCAAAACGATTTGGTCGCCGACTGATTATTCGTGGACCTTAGTCAAGCTTCTTCGATTGTTTAAGTTGGAGGAGCGATCGGTCCTCGACGTGGGATGCGGCTCGGGTGTTTTGGCTCTCTCCGTAGCACAACGCGGCGCAAAGACTTTTGCTTCCGATATTTTGCCAGAGGCAGTGGCCGCCACAAAAAGAAATGCTGTGCTGCTAAAGCTTGGACTTACAGTCAAAGTATCCGACTGCCTGGACTATTGGATCGAAAGCAACAGAAAGTTTGATGTTATCGTATGCAATCCGCCATGTTTTGATCTCTTGTCAACGGCGAAACCATCTTCCAATGCGGAAGAAAATACATTCCTAACTGTGGATCTACTCAAGAATTATGGCGCGGTTCTGAAAAGGCCAGGGTGTCTATTTTTCGCAGTAAGCGGCCGTGAGAACATGGAATGGGCTAGAGATTATATAAAAAATATTCATGGAATCGAACCGAGCGTCAATCAACAGGACGTTCCGGTTAACAATGTCGAGCGCTCAAAATTTGATAACCTAGCGAGGTTGGGTTTGATCGCGCGGATCGGGGACAAGTGGCTCTGGCACGCGTATTATTTTGCCGCATTGCATCTTTAAAGGCTGATTGGACAAGGTCTTGGCTTTGAGGTGGGTCAACGCGGAACCGGCCCCACCCCGGTCGATTGTGACATTGCATCGAGCGCCGGTTTGCGGTGGGGGTCGTTGAGTAGCAGCTTCATATCTGGCGAATGCACCGCAACTTCCTAGATCCCATACAGGTTCGGAATTCTTCACCGCGTGCGCCCCAGAAAAGAGATTAGGAAAACCGCCATGGCCGTAGACGTTCCGGAATTGTCGATCTCCGAAGAAAAGCTCTGCTTCATCGTCGAAAAGGCGCGTGAATTCGACGTCAAGGACGAGGTCACCGATCCGGACGACGCGTCGAATCCGACCGATGACGAGGAGATCGCAGTGCTCGAGGACCACAGGGACGATCCGGTCGTGCAGGAGATCGTTGCCGTCATCCATGCCATGACCGTCGACGAGCAGGTCGACCTGGTGACGCTGGCCTGGCTCGGCCGCGGCGACGGCACGCTCGACGACTGGAACGATCTGCGCGCCGAAGCCGCGCGCGACCACAACAATCGCACTGCTTCGTATCTGCTCGGCATGCCGCTCCTCGCCGATTATCTGGCGGAGGCCATGTCGCAGTTCGGTATGTCGTGCGCGGAGTAGCGTCTTCAACGCGTGATCAGCGCCACGCCGGCCGCAACCAGCACGGCGGCGAAACCCTTGCGGACCAGATCGCGGCCGGATAAAGTTTCGCGGCCGAGGCGCGGAAGAGCCACGCTGAGCAGCACGCCGAACAGGAAGACGAACAGCGTCGTGGTTGAGCCGATCGCCTGCACGATGCTCAGCGGCGCGAACAACAGCGCGTAGCGGTTGCCGAGTCCGCCGCCGAGATTGATCAGCTCGTTCGAGGCGTTGATCGACAATAGCGCCGCCGTATTGGTGCGCAGCAACGTAAAGAACTGCGCGCGGTAGGCGCGCACGCTCAACAGGCCGGCGCCGAAGATCGCTTCGCCGACGAACATCCAAAACGTCGTCGTCCAGAATTCAGCGCGGATGGCAAAGATCTTGAAGATCAGCGCGCTGACCGCGAGCGCAAAGCCGCAAGCCAGCATCAGCAATGCCAATCGCGCCTTGAAGCGACCGCCTTTGGGCGCGTGGGAGCCCCCGGAAGAGCCAAGCCGCAGCGAGACAAAGAGCGCGCCGGCGACGATGAGCATGCCGCCGGCGATTTGCCGGCCGGACAATGTTTCACCGAGAACGAGGTAAGCGAGCCCATAGCCGAACAGCGGCGAGGCCTGAAAGAACGGCGCCACGACGGACGCTTCCTCGGTCTGCAGCGCGCGCAGATAAAACAGCATCGCGCCCATGTAGAGAATGCCGGACAGCATGATCACCGCGATGCCGGCCGCGCCGGGCGCGGTCACGCCCGGCTCGTAAAACCAGATGAACGGCAACAGCAGCAGGCCGACCGATGCCGTGAATACCAGGAGCACGGCGACATTGCTGTCCTTGAAAAAGCGCTCGACCAGATATTTGTCCAAGTGCACCGAGATGGCCCACAGCACCGGGCCGCAGAAGGCGAAAACAAGCCAGGACATCTTTCTTACCCTCCCCTGAAGGGGGAGGGTCGGCCGCGAAGCGGCCGGGGTGGGGTAAGCAGCGGAGCGGCCGCATTACCCCCAACCGCCGCGCTTCGCCATAGCCGACGCTGCGCGTCGGCGTTCATTGTTCAATACGGCGGCCGAAGGCCGCCTTTTGGACCTCCCCCCTGCAGGGGGAGATAAGTCTAACGTGCAAGCTCACTCTCCCGTAGCGCGATGGTCGAGCGCGTGCGCCGCCTGCTGCTCGGCCACTTTGTCGAGGCGCATGCGCTGTTCTCTCCTCGTCGGAACGACAGACTCTGAGTTCTGGCTGCCAACCTGGCCGCACCGCCGCGCCGCCATGGCCCTCCGCGGTGAAATATTATACCAAGTCGGCACGCGCGTTCGCCGGCCGCGGCCATGATTTGCTCGGCGGTTCACAATACGGCCGGCGGCGTTAGGGGAGAGCGAGTGACGCCAAGCGACGTCAGTATCAGATCGCCGGTCAGCCTATTGCGCGCTGCGTCGGTGGCGATCGTCGGCGCTTCCGAGCGCGCCCGCTGGGCGAGCCAGATTTTCGCAAATCTGCGGCAATTCGGCTATGGCGGCCGCATCGTTCTGATCAATCCACGGCAGCCGACAGTGTTCGGCGAACCGTGCCTGCCGTCGCTGCGCGATCTCTCCGAGCCGGTCGATCATGCCATGGTGATCGTGCCGGCCCCGCATGTTCCTGACGTGTTGAGCGACGCCGAAGCGGTCGGCGTGAAATCCGCCACCGTCTACGCCGCTTCGGTCGGCGACGGCGACAGCGAAGCCTCCTGGACGCGCGGCGCGTGGCTGAAGAATTTCGTCGCCAGGAGCCGCCTGCGCGTCAGCGGCCCGAACTGCATGGGCTCCTATTCGTATCGCGAGAAGCTGTTCGCCTATCCCAACACCGAACTGTGCACCGTGCCGCCGGGGCCGGTCGGCGGCGTGTTCCAGTCCGGCGGCACCTTGCAGTTCTGGCTCAAAAGCGCGGCCGAGCGCGGCTTGCGTTTCTCCTACGCGGTGTCGTCCGGCAACGAGGCCGATCTCGATCTCGCCGATTTCCTCGACTTTCTGGTCGACGATCCGCACACCAGACAGATCGTGCTGTTCATCGAAGGCATTCGCCGGCCGCAAGCCTTTATGCACGCGGCGGGCCGGGCGCTGGCGGCCGGCAAGCCGGTGCTGGCGATCAAGACCGGCGCGACGGTGCGTTCGCGCTCGGCGGCGCGCTCGCACACCGGCGCCATCGGCGGCGATTACGCCGCGTATCTGGCGATGTGCGAGCGCTACGGCATCGTCAATTGCCGCTCGCTCGACGAGCTTCTGGAAACGACGCTCGCCTTCCAATGCGGCCGCCTGCCCAAGGGGCCGCGCCTCGGCTTTGTCACCACCTCGGGCGGCACCGTCGACCTGCTGCTCGATTATGCGGAGAGCGAAGGCGCAATCATCCCGGAGTTCAGTGCCGCCACCAACGCGGCGCTGCTCCCCTATGTGCAGGAGGGCATTGCGCCGAAGAACCCGCTCGACACCGGCATCCCGACCAATCTCAAAGATGCCGCCGACCAGATCGAAATCGTCGCGCGCGATCCGGCTGTCGACATCGTCGGCTGGGCGGCGCCGCTGCCGGGCAAAGGCGATAACTGGAAGGACGTTCACGAGCTTCGCCGCGTGCTCGCCGCGACCGACAAGCCGGTCATCGCCTTCGGCCGCATGATTCACCAGATGCCGCCCGAAGGCATCGCGGTTCAGGACCAAGCCGGCTTTCCGTTCCTGCAGGGCCAGCAGCCGCTTCTTCGCGCGCTCAATGCGCTGTGGTTTTACGCGCAACGCGCCGGCCGTGCTCCGGCTGTGCTGCCGCCGGCGCCGCCGAGCGACCTGACGCCCGACAATCTGGAAGCCACGCTCGCGCGCTACGGCATTACCCCACCGCAAAGCCGGTCAGCGAACGGCGCCGCAGCGACGGCCGAGGCCGCGGCGGCGATCGGTTTTCCCGTGGCGCTGAAAATCCGCTCGGCCGACATCGTGCACAAGACCGAAGCCGGCGGGGTGAAGCTTAATCTGCGCAGCCGGCAAGAGGTGCTCGACGCCGCCGATGCCATGCTTGAGGCCGCGCACGCAGCGCATCCTAAGGCGAGGATCGACGGTTTTTTGGTGCAACAAATGATGTCCGGCATCGAGACGATCGTTGGCGCTCACAGCGATCCGCTCTACGGCCCGCTCCTTCTCGTCGGCGCTGGCGGCATCATGGTGGAGCTCGTGCACGACGTGGCCCTGCGGCTGCTTCCGCTCGACGCGCGCGACATAACGGCGATGATCGACGGCCTCAAGCTCGCGCACCTCCTCGCCGGCTATCGCGGCCGTCCGGCCGCCAATCGCGCCGCGCTCGAAGCGTCCGCGCTCGCGCTCGGGCGCTTCTATCTCGACCACCGCGCCCGTATCGCCGAGATCGAGATCAATCCGCTGATGGTGAGTGCGCAAGGCGCGGTCGCGGTTGACGTCCGCGTCGCCTGGCGCGAGGAGAACGCCTGATGGACTTCGAGCTTCCCGAGGAACTGCGCCTGTTCAAGCAATCGTTGCGACGCTTTGTCGATAGCGAGATGATTCCGGTCGAGCGGCAGACTACACGGGACGGCGGCGAGAAGCTGAAGCCGGAATATTACGAGCGCTACTGCAAGCGCGCCCGGGAGCTCGGCTTCTGGAAGATGGACGTTCCGGAAGAATACGGCGGCGCCGGGCTGTCGGTGCTGGCGCGCTCGCTGGTCGAACAGGAATTGTCGCGTTCGATCGCGCTGCCGGCGCGCGGCATGGGCGGCATCACCGGGCCGAGCGTGCGCGCGATTCTTTATTCGCTCAAGGGCGAGATGAAGGAGAAATATCTGCTGCCGGCTTTGCGCGGCGAGAAGAAAGCCTGCTTCGCG
>JASHSE010000453.1 GCA_030036975.1 Xanthobacteraceae bacterium
CCTACCCGCACGTCGACGCGGTGATCGAACTGATGGCCGACGGCAAGGTGCTGCCGTACCTCGACGTGCCGTTCCAGCACGCGAGCCCGGCTGTGCTCGAGCGGATGCGCCGGCCTGCCGCGCAGGCGCGCACGCTCGAGCGCATCCGCAAATGGCGCGAGCAGTGCCCGAGCCTCACCGTCCGCTCGACCTTCATCGTCGGCTTTCCCGGCGAGACCGAAGCGGATTTCGCCGCGCTGCTCGAATGGCTGAGCGCAGCCGAACTCGATCGCGTCGGCTGCTTCCGTTACGAGGCCGTCGCCGGCGCCGCCGCCAACGCGCATGGCCGTGCGGTGCCGGAGCCGCTCAAGGAAGAGCGCTGGAACCGGCTTATGGCGCACCAGCAGGCCATTTCGTTTAAGCGGCTTGCGCGCAGAATCGGACGCAACGAGCGCGTCATCATCGACGAGGTCGGCCCGGCCGGTGCCAAGGGCCGTAGCAAGGGCGACGCGCCGCAAATCGACGGCGCTGTCTTCGTTACGAGCCGCCGGCCGGTACGGGTGGGCGAAATCGCGACCGTGAAGATCGAGCGCGCCGAGGCGTATGACCTCCACGGCACGGTGGTCGGCTACTGATCCGGAACGTCGGGCCGCAAATCGGTTCCTGCTCTATTGCCGCAAATTCTGCGTGTTGGCGCCCCGCCGATGCGGCGAAGCGTGAGGCTTTGGTGGCTAGACCGCAAGCGGTGGGCTTGCGGTCTTCATTTGCGTGTAGGGCAGCCAGACGTGAGCCAAGCCGGACTCCTACCAAGCCAGGGTTGACGGCTGCCCTGCCCGCTCGTTTTTTCTGGTATTGCCCGACATTCGGCGCTTTCATGCCGGCGCGATGCGCTCGCTCGATGGATTCGCGTGCGGCAAGCTCGCGGCGCTCGAAGGCGCACGGCCGCGCCGTACACCCGTGGTGACGGTCCGCGGCAGCATCTTCGCCGAGCGCGCTGGCCGCCATTTGCTGTCGTTCTCGTGCAATGACTATCTCAATCTTGGCCGGCATCTCGAGGTCATCAAGGCAGCCGTCGCTGCGGCGCAGCACTACGGTGCCGATGCGTCGCGTCTCGTGACCGACAACCACCCGCTCTACGACGAACTGGAAAGCCGCCTGGCGCGGCTGAAAGGAGCGGCAGCGGCGTGCGTGTTCGGCTCCGGCTATTTGGCGAATGCCGGGATCATCCCGGCCCTGGTCGGGGCGACAGTCTGCCGTTACCGGCATTGCGATGTGGCGCACGCTGAAGCCCTGTTGGCAGCGAATCGCGCTAAACATCAAAGGGCACTGATCGCGACTGACGGCGTCTTTTCCATGGACGGCGATCTGGCTCCGCTCTCGGACTTGTCGACGCTGGCGCAGCGCTTCGGCGCTTGGCTGTTGGCCGACGATGCGCACGGGCTCGGCGTGATCGGCGGCGGCCGCGGTTCGAGCTTCACCAACGGCACTGCCGTCGATGTGCCGTTGCAAATGGGTACGCTGTCAAAGGCGGTCGGCGCCTATGGCGGCTATCTGTGTGCGCCGTGACCGCGATTTTCATCACCGCGACTGGGACCGATGTCGGCAAGACCTACGTGGCGGCGTCGCTGATCGGCCATTTTCGCCGCATGGGCCGCGTCGTGGAGGCCATCAAGCCGGTGGTAAGCGGGTTCGATCCGGCGCATGTGGCGGAGAGCGATCCGGGCGTGCTGTTGCGGGCGCTCGGTGCGCCGGTGAGCGCCGAAACCGCCGAACGTATTTCGCCTTGGCGGTTTCGGGCGCCGTTGTCGCCCGATCTGGCAGCGGCGCAGGAAGGCCGCGCCATCGATGTCGACGCCGTGATCGCATTTTGCCAGGGCGCCGTGGAGCGCCGCCGCGACCTCCTCCTGATCGAAGGGGTCGGCGGCATCATGGTGCCGCTCGACGGCGAGCGTACCGTGCTCGATGTGATGATGGCGCTGCGCCTGCCGCTGATCCTGGTGACCGGCAGTTATCTCGGCACCATCAGCCATACTCTGACTGCGCTCGACTCGCTGTTCCGGCGCGACCTGGACGTCTTAGCCACCATCGTCAGTGAAACCGCGGGCTCGACCGTGCCGCTCGACGAGACGGTGGCTGCCATCGCCCGCTTCGCCGAGCCGGTGATCGCGCTGCCACGCAAGTTGCAAGGCGATGAGCCGTCGGGGCGGCCGCCGCCGCTGTCTCGCATTTTCGACCGGGCGGGACGCCGCTCGCGCTGAAGTCCGAATCGTCTATTACCGGCAAATATTTAAGAGGAATACTTCACCTGCAGCATGGTTTCGGCCATGCCTTCCAGGTTGAACAAGGCGTGGAGCGCGATGGTGAGCAACGTCGAGCCTGAACGCCAGCGTACCCAGCCGAGAAACAGGCCGGCGACGAAAATCTCCGACATCCCGGTCCAGTCGTATTGCAGATGCGGCGCGGCCCACAAGAGCGCGATGACCGCGATCGCCGGCCAGGCCGAGCGCTCCGAGCGGACGAAGCCGCGGAACAGAAAGCCGCGAAACGTGATCTCCTCGCCAACCGGCGCCACCAGGACGGTGGCGAACCAGAGGAGCGGCAGCCAGCCCTCGGCGGTGGCGCTGGTATACGACACGTCCTGAAACGGCGAGACAAGCGGGCGCCCGCTTGCGACCAGCAAAAGATCGGTGAGGCCGATGATAACGACGATGCCGATTACGCCAATAGCCAGCGCGCGCAACTGCGGTGACACCAGCGCTAAATACACGATCGGATCGGCCCCCCTGAGCCGCACCGCCATGACCAGGATAGCGACCTGGACCGGATTGAGCACGAGCACGGACAGGGTGACGAGCGTGCCGTCAAACGGCTGGCTTAAGAGCGCGCGAACATCGCCGTGGGTCCACCACACCAGCGCCACCCAGGCAGCGATCTGGGCGACGACGAAGGCCGCAAACGCCCAGCCGAACGTCGCCAGATACGGCCGCGCTGCACGCGCCGGCTTTGCCAGGAAGTGCGGAAACTTCATGCCGGCGCGATCATGCGGCTGCCGCTGCCTCGCCGCTCACGGCACCAGGATCGACGACCCGGTGGTGGCGCGGCTTTCCAGGTCGCGATGCGCTTTCACTGCGTCACGCAGCGGGTATTTCTGATTGATCGGAATCTTGACCGCACCGCTGCTGACCACCGCGAACAGATCGTTGGCGATGGCGAGCAAATCCTCGCGCTTGGCCGCATAGGTGTTGAGCGTCGGCCGGGTGACGAACAGCGAACCTTTGGCCTGCAGGATATTGATGTTGAAGGCGTCGATCTGGCCGGACGCGCTGCCGAAGCTGACGAACATGCCGAGCGGCTTGAGGCAATCGAGCGACGCCGGAAACGTCGCCTTGCCGATGCCGTCATAGACCACTTCGCAAAGTTTGCCGCCGGTGATCTCCTTGACGCGGGCGGCGAAATCCTCCTCGCGATAGAGGATCGTGTGGTGGCAGCCGTTGGCCTTGGCGAGCGCCGCCTTCTCCTTCGATCCGACCGTGCCGATGACGGTGGCGCCGAGATGATTGGCCCATTGGCACAGGATGAGGCCGACGCCGCCCGCAGCCGCGTGCATCAGCACGGTCATGCCCTTCTCGACCTTGAAGGTGCGGCGCAGCAGGTACTCGGCCGTCATGCCCTTGAGCATCATGGCGGCGGCCTGCTCATAGCTGATGCTGGGCGGCAGTTTGACGGCGCGGTCGGCCGGCACCAATCGCTCGGCGGCGTAGCTGCCCAGGCCGGCGACATAGCCGACCCGATCGCCAGCTTTGAGGTCGGAAACGCCAGGCCCGACCGCCACGACCTCGCCGGCGCCCTCGTTGCCGGCGACGAACGGCAAGCCGACCGGCGACGGATACATGCCCATGCGGAAATAGGCGTCGATGAAATTGACGCCGCAGGCATGCTGCTTGACCCGCACTTGCCCCGGCCCGGGCGCGCCGATCTCGATGTCCTCATAGGTCAAAACTTCGGGCCCGCCGGTTTTATGCACGCGCACCGCAGCAACCATTTCGCTCTCCTGTTACGTCCGCTTCCCGGCGGGACGCGCGATCATAGATAGTCCGCGAAGCGACGCAAGGCGTCAGTCGCCACGCGCGCAAGGTCGACGATCCCGGCAGCGCTCGCGATCTTGTGAAGGGATTTTCTTAACTCCGGCGCCATCCGTTGAACCTAACCTGCCGAGAATTGCGTACCTTGAGCCGACGCTGGTCAAGTCTCGCAGCCCAAATGTCCGCCACCGTGCGATGATGGGGCGAGAATATGTCGGTATTTCCGTCGCCAAGACGAGGTATGCCATGCTGCGCGGTGCGCTTGCGACATTGCTGGTTTTGCTCGCTGGACATGGCGCGTTCGCCGCCGAGGTCCGCATCGCTGTCCCCAAACCCTATCTGCAAGACACCTTTTTGAAATCTCTACTCGATTCGAGGGAATTGGCCGCCGTCGGCATCAAGCCGGTGGCGGTGCCCACCACGACCGAGCAGGAGGCCATGGCTGCGGTGAACTCCGGGGCTGCCGCGTTGAGCGTCTTCAGCGTCGCCGAGGCGGACCGCCGCGCCTTGGAAAAGTCCGGCTCGGAAGCGGCACTGCTATCGCAACCGTTTTTGTTCAAGTCGGCCGAAGAAGTCGTGACGATGCAGAAATCGTTTCTCGGACAGGCCGCGCTCACCGATGCCGGGCGGTCCGGCCTTTTCCCTTTGCAATTGTGGAATCACAACGTGACCTATTTCCTCACCAGGGACCCCATAGGCTCTGAAGCTGATTTCAAGAAGCTGACGATCGCAACCGACGCCAACGCCCACGACGTCAAGATCATCTCCGCTGTCGCCGGCGACGCGAAAGTTTCCAGGGGAGGCACGTCGTCGATGATGGCGGGCCCGGTCAACGGCTTTGAAACGCAACTCGATGCCGCGACCCAGGAGTTCGTAGCGAAATACGGTCACAAGCTTTACTTGACGACCGGCTGGCCGGTGACCGGCGTACTGGCTGCCGCGCCGAATTATTGGCTGAGGCTCAGCGAAGCCGAAAAAAGGGCTTGGCAGGCGGCAGCGGCAGCAGCGCTGGCCGCGTCCGACGCCGAAATCCTGGCCAGAGAAGATACCATCCGCAACAACCCGAACATCGAAGTGACGAGTCTGGACCATTCCTCGCAAATAGGGCTGGCGAAGCGGGCAGCCGGGGATGGCGTCAAAAAGCTGGAAAACAGCATGGGCTTGTGGAGCAAGGCCGAAACTGAGGTGCACAGTGCATCGCGCGGCGCGCCAGAACCGGCGGCCGCGGCGCCGCCGCGCAAACATGCCAACTCGCCAGTTGTTTTCGTCACCGATCGCGACGACGAGCATACCCTCGATTATGCGACGCGGTTCGGTTCGAAGCGCCTCGATCCTT
>JASHSE010000454.1 GCA_030036975.1 Xanthobacteraceae bacterium
GCTCGGCGCCGCCGGTCCGGTACCGATGGTAGGCTATGTGTTTCACGGCCGCTGGGCGGAACGTCACCGCGCGCTGCTTGACCGCTTCTTTTCGGTGACCCAACAAGCCAAGAAAATCCTCGCGAGCTCGCCCGTCGAATGGCAGCGGCTCGGTCCCCGCATCGGCGCCAGCGGCGCCGCCGAACTCGACGTCTATCGCCGGCGCTATGCCGAAGGAATTCCCGGCCGGCCGCTTGCCGACGAGATCGCCGACGCGCAAGCGCTTTACAAGGTGCTGGCGCGCATCGGCGGTCCCGACCTCGTGGGCCCGGCCGCACAGCTCGCTCCCGGCACGTTTTACGCCGCAGGCCCAAGCGAATGAATCTGGCGCTGCGACTTGGCTCCGTCGCGTTTCTGCTCGCGGTGTGGCTGGCCGGTTCGCAACTGGTCGGTCCGCAGCTCCTGCCCTCCCCGCAGACGGTCGCCGTTGCCATCGTTCATGAGGCGCGCTCCGGCGCGCTCGCGTTCAACCTCGGCGTGACGCTGCTGCGCGTTGCGGCGGCGTTCACGATTGCCATGGTGTTCGGCACCGTCATCGGCCTCGCCATGGGGCGAATATCGGTGATCGATCGACTGGCCGACCCGTGGCTCGTCATCCTGCTCAACCTGCCCGCACTGGTGATCATCGTGCTCGCTTATGTTTGGGCCGGATTGACGGAAGTCGCCGCACTTGTTGCCGTCGCCTTGAACAAACTGCCGATCACCATCGTCACGGTCCGGGAGGGTGCGCGCGCGCTCGATCCGTCGCTCGACGAAATGGCGAGCGTGTTTCGCATGAGCGCCTGGACGCGGCTGCGCCACGTGACGATGCCGCAGCTCGCGCCATACCTGGCTGCGGCAATTCGCTCCGGCCTGTCGCTGGTTTGGAAGATCGTGCTGATCGTCGAGCTGCTCGGTCGGCCCAACGGGGTCGGTTTCGAAATAGGAGTGGCGTTCCAATTATTCGACGTGACTCGTATCTTGGCCTATGCATTGAGCTTCGTCATCGTCATGCTCGCGATTGAAACATTCCTGGTGCAGCCGTTTGAACGACATGTCTCCCGCTGGCGGATCAAGCCGGCTTGACCTCCATATCAAGCACAAGTCGTATCGCGTCGCCTCCGGCGCGCGCCTGCACGTGCTTGGCGAGATATCGTTCTCGCTGGGCAATGGGGAAGTCGCCGCCGTCGTCGGGCCATCGGGGTGCGGCAAGACGACACTGCTGCGGATCATTATGGGTCTCGATCAGGACTTCGACGGCAGTGTCGTTCTGCCGGCGCACGGGCGGCTCGGCATCGTCTTCCAGGAGCCGCGGCTGCTACCCTGGCGCACCGTCGAAGAAAACGTCCGCTTGGCGGCGCCGCAAGCGGGCGAGGCGACGTTGTCTGCGCTGTTCGCCACGCTCGGTCTCAGCGCTCATCGGCGTCATTATCCCGGCGAATTGTCGCTCGGCCTCGCCCGCCGCGTCTCCTTGGCGCGCGCGTTTGCGTTCGAACCCGAGCTGCTGGCGCTCGATGAACCGTTTGTCTCGCTCGATGCTGCGCTGGTCGAAAGATTGCGCGCGGAACTCATCGAGCTGGTAACGCACCGGCCGACCACCACGCTCTTGGTCACCCACAGCCTCGACGAGGCGGTCGGCCTCGCCGACCGGATATTTCTGCTCTCGCCGTCGCCTGCGCGCGTGATTGCAGAAATTCCCATCGAGCGCCCGCGCAGCCCGAGGTCCGCCGCGGAACTTGCCGTCATTCGCGAAAAGCTGCGGGCCGCTGCGGCGAATGGCTAGGCCGCGTCTTTTTGTCCTACGCGGGCTGTGCTTGCGGGGTCCGGCGGATCATGCCGCGCTGCGGGTTGTAGCCGATAACGGCAAGCAGGAAAAACAATGCGGTCGAGCCGGCCACGACTGCAGCCGAAATTGGTTCGAACTGGCTGTAGAGTGCAAACCGGATCAGTTCCACCGCGTAGGTGAACGGATTGGCAAGCGCCACATAGTACACCCACTCCGAACCGCTCTGCTGCAATTTCCACAGCGGATAGAGCGCCGACGAGAAAAAGAACATCGGAAACATCACGAAATTCATCGCCCCTGCGAAGTTCTCGACTTGCCGGATGTATACCGAGATGAACAGCCACAGCGCGCCCAGCATCAGGCCGGAAACGATCAAGGCCGGCAGCACTTCGAGCCAGGCTATCGCATCGAACGTCACGCCGAATGGAATGCAGACGGCGAGAAACACATAACAGGTAATGACCGACAGCGCGGTGCCGGCGGCGAGCTTGCAGGCCAGCAACACCCAGCGCGGCAGCGGCGCCGTCAGCAAGAGCCGCATCACTCCCATTTCGCGGTCATAAACCATCGACAGCGAGGATTGCATGCCGTGGAACAGCAGGATGATGCCCAAGAGGCCGGGTACGATGTACTCCTGATAGGTGATGTACACCTTGTACGGCGGGATGATCGATACGCCGAACACGTTGTAGAAGCCGGCGGCGAACACCGCGAGCCACATCAGCGGGCGTACCAGGGCGGACAGCAGCCGGCCGCGCTGCTGGATGAATTTCAGCACCTCGCGCGTGGTGACGGCGCGCAGAGCACGAAGGACATGGATCAGCGGCATGGACGCTCTTCGAATTTTGCGGCATTGGTTGCGTATCGACGCGGGCGTCAGCCTACATACTAACGAGACCGGCGGGCAAGCCCATGGGTGAGAGCTAAAGTCAAATGACATCCGAACGCGATGCGCCGGCGCTGCTCCTTGACAACGTCGTCAAGACCTATGGCTCGATCCGGGCGGTCGACGGGGTCAGCTTCAGCGCAGCGCCCGGCGCGTTCATCGCGCTCCTTGGCCCGAACGGCGCCGGCAAGACGACGTTGTTTCAGCTGTTGGCCGGATTGTTCGTGCCGGATTCCGGCCGCATCGAAATCATGGGCCAGGACATGCGGCGCAATCCGGTGCCGGCGCTGGCCAAGCTCGGCATCGTCTTTCAGCAGCCGACGCTCGATCTCGAGCTCACCGTGACCGGCAACCTTCTGTTTCACGCCGGCTTGCACGGGATGCCGCGGTCGGTCGCAATGCGCCGCATCGAGGCCGATCTGGCGCGGCTCGGACTTGCCAAACGGGCCCATGACCGGACGGCGCAACTGAGCGGCGGCAACCGGCGGCGCGTCGAACTTGCCCGCGCACTGCTGCACGAGCCGCGGGTGCTGCTCATGGACGAGCCCACCGTGGGCCTCGACCCGGCGAGCCGCAGCGACCTGCTCAAGCTGATCTTGAGCATGCGCACGGAACGCTCAGTGGCGGTGCTGTGGGCGACGCATTTATGCAATGAAGTATCTGGCGCCGACCGCGTGATCGTGCTGCATCACGGCAAAGTGCTGACCGACACGACGCCGGCCAAGCTTGTCGCCGATGCCGGCGCGCACACCATCGAAGAGGCGTTCTTGGCAATGACCGGACCGCAATAACCCCGACGAACCGGCTGATGTCACGGAAGATCTTGGCAAATCAGTTTGGCAAATCAGTCCGGCACTTTTGCCAATCGGCCAACTCCTGGACGTTAGTCTTACTGCGTCAAAAGTTTCGGAGTGCCCGTCGAGATGCTGCCGCAAACGCGGCGCTGATGGACGTGCCCTCGCCCCTTGCGGGAGAGGGCAACGCAAGCCGCGCAACAAACTCGGCTCGGTGAGGGGTTGCGGCCGCACCCCCTCACCCACTTTTGTTGTTGAACCGCCGCGTCGCCCTCTCCCGAAAGGGGAGAGGGCGCTATAACGCGCGCCGCGTTTTCTGACGCAGTAAGACTAGCGCATGATGATTTTAGGTCGATCCGCCTCGCTCGTAGGAAGAAAGCAAGTAGCCCGGATTGAGCGAAGCGAAATCCAGGGACGGCAATACAAGCCACGATGTTGAACCTCGGGTTTCGCTGCGCTCAACCCGGGCTACAAGCTGCTTTCATCCAACAGGACCGGCGGAAGGCCGGTCCCCAGCTCGCAATGACGATGGACTGAATCAACTTAACTTCGTCATGCTGTAACGCCGGCGCTCCAGCGACGGTCAGGTGGCAACCGACACCAGCCGCACCGCAGCGCGAATGAGTTCAGGCAGATTACGGGCATCAAGCTTCTGCTTGAGCTGGGCGCTCAAGTTGGCGACGGTCTTGTAGCTGACGTTAAGCTCCTCGGCGATGCGGCTGTAGGGCTTGCCTTCGGCCAAGAGCGACAAGGCCTGCAATTCGCGCGGCGTCAAGTCGGCCAGCGGATTCTGCCGTGCGGGCGTATTGGTCAGCGCGACCTGTACGGCAAGGTCATTGCTGAGATAAGGCGAGCCAATTCTGACGTTTTCGAATGCCGTCATGAAATTCTCTGCCGAGGTGTCCTTGACGACGTAACCGATCGCGCCTGCCTGCAACGCGCGGGCCACGATGACCGGATCGCTGTGCATGCTGAACACGAGGATACGGGCGCGCGGATTGTGCGCTCTGATGCGGCGGATAAGGGCCAGGCCGTCGAGCCCCCTGTTTTGCATGCCAAGATCGACGATCATCACGTCGGGCCGATTGCGGCGGTAGAGGCGATAGCCGGAAACTACATCGCGTGCCTCGAGCACTTCGGCGATCCCGGCATCCTGCAGCATGCGGCGGCAGCCCTGCAGCACAATCGGATGATCGTCGACGACCAGGACACGGGTCATGCCAGCGCCTCGTCCGCCCAGGCAGCGTCCGCTCCGCGGTGTTGCGGCTGGCCGGTCGGAATGCTGATGTGCACGCAGGTGCCGCGGCCGCCGTCGCCGGCGATGTGGTAACGGCCGCCCAAACCTTCGACGCGCTCGCGCATGCCGCGGATACCGAATCCCGGCGGTGTGCCGGCGGCGATGCCGCGCCCGTCATCGCGGACCGTGAGCAGCGCGGCGCCGGCATCGTGGCAAAGCTCGACGGTCACGTGCCGCGCCTGCGCGTGACGCGCAGCATTGGTCAGGCTTTCCTGAACGCAGCGATAGATCGTGAGGTCGATTGAGTCACCGTAGCTGCGCGCCAGCGGCCCGGCCTTGAAATCGAAAGCAACCTGCGGGTGCTGGTGAGCGCGTTCGTGCACGAGCTGTGCGAGAATGTCTTTCAGCGGCACGTGGCTCAAGGCCATCGGCCGAAGGCGCTCGAGCATGCTTCGGTTGATGGACTGGAGGTGCTCGATAATCGCCAGAATTTCACGCGAGCTTTGCAGTAGCGTCTGCCGTGCCTGGTCCGGCAGTTCGCCCGCCGCGCTGGCAATCGAGGACGCGTAAGCCTTGAGCCCGAACAGGCACGGCCCGACCTCATCGTGCAGGTCGAGCGCCGTGCGGCGCCGCTCATCGTCCTGCGCGGTGATCAAGCGCTGGTTGAGATGCCGATTCTCGCCGTGCGCGGTCTCGAGCGCGCACGCCAGTGCGTTGAATTGATCGGCGATGCCGGCGAGCTCCCGCGTCTGGGGACGCGGTAGCCGCGCGCCGTAACTGTGCCGCTCGAGATCGGACAGGCCGGCCGCCAGCGCCGTCAGCGGACCGAGGACCCGGCCGAACAGCACGTAAAGAACGCCGATCATGCCGACGTTCAGCATCACGGCGACGCCGGTCGTTGCCAGCAAGTTCTGCCAAATCTCGGCGATTTCGTCGGCCGGTTCGCCGATGATCCTGACTTGTCCGACGTTTCGACCGGCGGCGATCACCGGCACCACGTACGATTCGATGGGCGGCGCGACCAGCCTGGTAAACCAGGCCGGAGCGGGGGTTCGGTCCGCTGCGCCCAGGTTGGGCGGCGGCGCGACCGTGATGCCGGCGTTGTTTTTCACCTCGATCCGGACGTGCCGCAGCGACCGCAATTGCTCCGGCAGGACGGCCAGGAATTGCTCGGCGCGGACTTCCTGGTGGATAAAATTAGCGGCGTCGCCGACGAGAAGCTCGGCAAGCCGCATCGATGCCGCGATCTCGACACGGATCTGCGTGCGGGCCCGCAAGATCGCCAGGCTGCCCGCGGCGGCCGCCGTCATAAGGTCGATCAAGGTGAAGGCCAGCAAGAGCTGAACGCGGAGTGAACGGTTATGCCAAAGCGCACTCCGAATCGGCCGCAGGACCACCCCCAGTACCGGCGCAGCCGCGGACGCGGATTGGGCGCTCATGATCGTTCCTTCCCCCTGCGGGCGGCGAGCGCGGCGCCAAAGCCTCCCACCCTGGCGCAGCAAATTAGCCTCAACGGACTATCGTACCCTTGGTTGCCGCATCTTGTCGCCACCCATTCTTAGTCAGCGATCCCAAACTTCCGTAAGGATCGGAGCTGCCCAACTTTCAGCTCGCCTATCGGGTGGGCGGCCATGCCTTTGAGTGGAATCTTTCATGCAAAATCACAAAAACTAAGGCTTGCGGACAGCTAGCCTTCGGGCCTATCTTGAGGCTGCATAGCCCGTTCCGGGGCATTGCAAGACGGAGGACTCCCATGGCTTGGACGACGCCAGTTCTGGTTGAAATGTGCATCGGGCTTGAGATCAATGGCTATATGCCGCCTGACGATTCCGGCGAAGACTTTTCGTAGAAAGCTGCGACGGCCTGTCTCAGCCAGCTCCATGCTTCTTCCTCGGCTGCTGAAGCGGTTTTCCTGACCGCTATCTGAAGACAGGCCATCTCACCCTCGACCTTATCACGCGGCAGCATTCCGAGCCGACTGACGAGGATTGCCGCTTCGATTACGGCCGCTTGGGCGCGGTTGAAGCCCTTAAACGGTGCGTGCGCGATGCTGCGCAACGCGCGGCAGTGAAAACGTGGCCTCAATTCATCCTCGGTAATCCGGGTGACGGCCAGTTCCACGTGCGTGAGCGCGTCGGCAAGACACGGGACGCGGATTTCCGTGCACGGCGCCGTCGGCCATTGGCTGCGTCCTGTCAGGCAGCCGGCAAAGATGCGGACGTCATCAGTAAAATTGGCGGCTGCGAACGGCACGGCTCGCAGATTATTGAGCGTCGTCGAGGGATGAAACGGCGCGATGATCCAGCCGCCGTCATCAGCGATGATGCCTATCGGCGCAAGGTGGACGCGGCCCGCGTCGTCCATCGTGGAAACGATCGTTTCACGGATCATCGGCATGAAATCATCTCTTTGCCGCGCGCAACGTGTGGCCTGCCTCCGTCAAGCGCGTCAGATCGTCCGCTGAACGGTCGGTAGCACATCCCCAATCGAGCGGAGAATCCTGGGCGTAGCGCTTGCCGAGCCGCCACGCGATCTCCGCCTTCATCAATTCGCTGCCAAGGTAAAAGGCGTGCGCGCCATCGTTTTCAACGCCGAGCTTGGTAAATAATGACATGGCATCATGCGCTACGTGATGGCCGTCACGATTGTAGACGTGGATGCCATCCTCGGCGGTTTCGATGCGAAAGTTGGAATCTTTCACTTCGGCCGCGAGTTCGGCGATTTCTCCCGGCGTGTCGGGAAACGGCTTGCGATCGTGCAACGACAGCAGCGCGCTGCCGTAATCCTTGGGCAGGCTTTCATCCTGGCGGGCTGCGAACATCATCCGCCGCGCCGCGTCATGTTCCTGGATCGTCCGCCGCGTATGCGGACTCACTTGGACGACCAGCAGGTTGCGGATGACGAGTTCGGAGCATATGCCGAGCAGCGGCGCCGTCACGCCGCCGGAATCTGCGTCAGTCAACTCCGTGAGATTTCCGGTGCCCATCAGGATTTCGGCGGCAGGGAGAAGCCGGCGCAGCTCGGCATAACGGCCGAGCGATTCCATAAATCCGAAATGGATGGGATCGAGTATCGGATCGAGTATCGCGGCAATACCCTGCCGGTCGGCGGCCTCCGCTGCCCGCAATAACGAGGACAGGTCGCCGTGCGGGGCAGGAATGAGGATCGGCGTCGCTCCGGTTTCGCTCGCCAAGGCAAGTGTGGTCTGCGTCAGGCTGAGCAGGTATTGGGCGCCCGCCGCGGCGCCGCGGCGCAGTTCCTCGGTATCGGCCGAATCGACGCTGACGGCGTAGCCGTTCGACCGTAACGCCCGCACGGCGTCCTGCAGGTGCGGAAACGGCGTGTCCGGAAGACAGCCGAGATCGATCACGTCGGCACCGGCTGCTCGCATCGCCGCCGCGCGCGCCACGATGGCATCGACGCTCAGCGCCGAGGCGTCGACGATTTCCGCGAAAATTCGCATGTCGTGCCGCGACAGATCGTGGCCGCGGCCCCGCTTGCCAAAATAGGCCGGCAAATCCTTCAATTCGTCGGGTCCGCGCACGAACGGAACGCCGAATTGCGCGCTGAGACGGTCAAGGTTGGCGCGGCAGCGGCCGGGCAACATGATCATGGCGGCGTCGATCGGGCACGGCAGCCTGCGCATGATGATCGATTCAGTCATCAGCGCTGCGACCTTGACGCCGACATCGAACACCGACCACGCAAAACTCAGCTCGGCATCGCGGAGAACCTTTTCCAGCCGCCCGCGCGCCAGGTGTCCGGTAAGAAAGAGCGTGCGATCAGACATGCAGTTCGCACTTGCGCTGCGTCAGGACCTTCTCAAGTTCCTCGAGCGTCTCGACGACGGTAGTGTCCTCGAACAATTTCAGCCGTTCGGTGTTTTTCAGATCGATGGCGCGCGGATAGACTTTGACCATGCCTTTAGGGGCTTCGGTCTCGAGCTCGGGCGCGGTATCGCAAGCAAACACGATGATCGGCACTCGGCACTTTCCTGCCTGCGCGAAAACATTCGTAACAAGCGTATCGGAGATCCCGAATACGCACTTGGCAACGGTATTGGACGTTGCCGGCGCCAGGATCAACGTGTGATAGGTGCCATAGTAGAACAGGCCGACGGGAGCCGAACTGGCGGTCGTATCGCGAAACACGCGCGCGGTCTTCGGCAACTGTAATTCCTGCCGATACATGCGCACGACTTCGCCTGCGGCCCTGCTGACAAATAGATCGACCTCGCCGAGGCTGCCGACCATGCGCAGGCATTCCTTGAAGAAATGCCCCGATCCTGTGAGGGCCCAACCCCAGCGCGGCGTCTTGATCTTGGCCATGGCGCATTCTACTCCATCAGCCTTGCAACGCACTATTCGATGGCAACGCCGGCGGGCGCGCCGTCGCGGATGGCGGTGATTGCCGTGGCATGATCGGCCGGCCCCAGGATCGAGCAACCAACCGCGCCGTTGCGGAAATATCGTGGAAAGGCCTTGTCGACGATGCCGGTTTCGGCAAGGGTTTCGCAGCGCTCGTGGCGCGAGGCCGGCGCGGCGCTTTTGACGAGAAACAGCCGCGCCGCGCCAATTCTGCCGCTCAGCCACGCCGCCAGGCTGTCCGAGGTCATGTCCCACGACTGAGCAATGTCGCCGGCATCAAATACCATGCGTGCCGGCAACCACACCGGAACACGCTGCGTGGCGAGACAATGCCGGATCGCGGCGGCAGTATCGGCCAGCGCCAATACGTCGTTGCGGCCGGCGAGCGCGTGGCCGTATTGCTCCATGGCCAGCACCGCCATCCGGTGCGCCGCCGCATCATCGAATTGCATTCGCGCTTGTGCGGATCGAACGGTGTCGGCGAACGGCCCGCCGCCGGGTACGATGACGACGCGACCCGCGCAGACAGCGCAGGCCCCGATCCATTGTTGCAAATTGTGCGAGAACGCCAAGCTGCCGCCGAGCTTGATGACGACGGGCGCTTCGGCTTCGCCCATCAGGTCGCGGCTTTCGGATCCGCAGCTGCGGTCGCGGTGGGATAGAGCTGATGCACCTTGGCAACGTCGCTGGGACGATGGCGCACGATCTCGACGCCGGCCGCGCCCGGTCCCACTTCGAGCTTCTCGACACGAACCGTGACGCTGGTCACCCGCGGATGAGTCAAGATGAGCGCGGCAATACGTTCCGCCAGGGTCTCGACCAACGCAATATGTTCCTGCGCGGCGATAATGCGAATCGAGTCGGCGATCAGGTCGTAGGAGACGACGTCGCGCATATCCTCCGCCAAGCGGTCGGCGCGACGCGCCCTGGCCTCGACGTTGAACCGAACGCTTTGCGTTTTGCCGCGCTCATGCGCGTAGGCTCCGACGCGCACGGGCAACACGAAATCCCGCAAAAATATGCAGTCGCCATCGCCGTCTTCCTTGGGCTCAAGCGAATAACCGCGCGCGGCCAGCAACCGGTAATCGAGCTTGGATGACGGCGGCGGACTGCCGGCATCGGTCCGGCGCACGTCCATGGGAATCAATCCGCGCACGATGTCGATCGCCGCGGCGCTCAGCGGCCCGTTTCTGTCTTCGCCCGCACACAGCGCCCGCCGAAAGCCGAGAACGTCAGGCGTCGCCAGCAGCAGTCGCGGGATATCCGGCGCTTCCAGCGAACCGGCCAGTCCGGCCATCAGGCCGCGGCCGTGTGCCGCATCGGTGAAATGTCCAACTGCCGCAATGTCCATATGGTCGAGCAAGCGTCCGCGGTCCTTGTTGAACGTGTCGATCATGACCCCGCAAAAGCCGCACTCCGCCATGAGACCAACGAGAGCTTCGTCGAGCCCGTGGTCGGCAAACATCACCCCGATGAGCCGCGCCCGGCCGGCCAAGGCGGAGAGCGCGCGCAGGCTGCCGCTGCGCTTTGGGTCGGGATAAAGCGCAATCTTGATGTAACTGGCGCCGGCGTCGGCAATAGCGGCCGCCGCACGCAGCACAGCGTCGGGTTCCATGTCCTGGCGACCGGTCACCGCGCTGACCAGGCGCCGCCGGGCCACGGCATCGACGGTCGCCGCAACCGACGCCGGATCGGCCGCGCCAAATCTACTACGGACGTCCTTTATATCGATGATGTCGGCGCCGTGTCGGACGGCGATTTCCGCCTCCGGCGCGCCAGTGACGCTGGCAAGCATAAGCGTCATCAAAAGATTCCCCGCGGCTCCGGCTCAAAGCGAGCCGGCCGATCGAGGGCGCGCGGCCAGGTTTCATCGGTATTGCCGCGCATGTCCACACTTTTGGCCGCAACGATCCGGCCGCTCCTGGCACTGCGTATGGTGATGGTCATGGTGAGGATCAGATTTGAAACTTTCTGGACCCAGCCGGCGATTGAATAATCCGCGCCCAGTTCGCGCGCAAACTTCGCGTCGCGGCCGTCGCAGGTCTGGAAGCCGGCGGCGGCGGCCTGCGCGGCGGCTGCGGCAATATCGTCACTTCAATCCGCCCCGATTTCGCCAAACGATTGCGCAATTGATTCCCGCCCGCGCGCAAGGCGTTCCTGTTGGTTGGGCGGCGGCCCGCGCGTCACCCCTTCGAGCTTGGATCGACCGGTTCGAAGTTAAAGACTGCGGCCCCGATGCCGCGGCGCGGCCGGCGAGCAAAGCGGCAGAGCGGTCGCGATTTTCCAACAGGCCATGCATGACACCCTCGTCTGTTGCGCATCGGCGAGCCGTTCAGCGGGCTTGCGAAGAGTACAGGAAAGAGGCGATAATTCCAATATCGTAATGGGTTAGCGGGGCGAACGGAGCCGAGGAGGCGAACGCGTGCTGCGTGGATTCTGTATTGCCGCCTTTCTGCTGATGGCAATGTCGGCAGCGCCGGCGGCCAATGGGCTCAACGTCAAGATCGGCTATCTCGGCCGCGCTGACAAGACAGAAACGATCTCGCTCATCGAGATGCCCGCCGCAAATGACGGCGTCGCCGGCGCGGAACTCGCCATTGATGACAACAACACGACCGGCAAGTTCCTCAACCAGTCGTTCTCGCTGCAACAACTTTTGCTGAAAGACGAGGACGATCCCGCTGCGGCGGTGCAGAAGCTCGCCGACAACGGCATCTCGCTGATCGTCACCGACCTGCCGGCAGCCATGCTGCTCAAGGCTGCCGACGCCGGTCGCCAGCGCGGGGTCTTCTTCTTCAATGCCGGAGCAACCGACGATCGGCTGCGCCAGGAGGATTGTCGGGCCAACGTCATTCATACCGCGCCGAGCCGCGCCATGCTGGCCGACGGGCTGGCGCAATATCTGGTCTGGAAACATTGGACACATTGGCTGCTCGTGGTGGGCTCCCATGCGCCGGACAAGCTGTTCGCGGATGCGCTGCGGCGGTCGGCAAAACGTTTCGGCGCCCAGATCGTGCAGGAGCGCGAATTCAAGGACACCGGCGGTGCCCGGCGCACCGACAGCGGCTTGGTTCAGATCCAAAGTCAGATTCCGCTCTTCACCCAATCGGCGCCCGACTACGACGTGCTGGTGGCGGCCGACGAGAGCCAGGTGTTCGCCGATTATATGCCGTACCGCACCAGCCAGCCGCGGCCGGTCGCCGGATCGGCCGGCCTCGAACCGACGACCTGGGATCCCGCGTTCGACCAGTGGGGCGCGATCCAGCTGCAAAGCCGATTCGAAAAGAAATTTTCGCGATGGATGACGGCGCTCGACATGCAGGCGTGGATGGCGGTACGGATGGTTGGCGAGGCGGTTTCGCATGTCAATTCCGACGACGCCAAGGCCATCCTCAAGTATATGGAGGGGCCGGACTTCGCCTTGGCGGCGTTCAAGGGACGTAAACTTACGGTGCGCGATTGGGACCTTCAGCTGCGCCAGCCCATTCTTCTCGCCGACGGCCGCACGGTGGTATCGGTATCGCCGCAACAGGGCTTTTTGCATCAATATTCGGAGCTCGACACGTTGGGCATCGATCGTCCGGAGACGAAGTGTAAGCTCAAGTAGTCGGAGATCAGACGAATGTGGCTTCGGTTCATTCTCGGCATCGCACTTGCGCTGCTGCTTGGCGGTCAGGCCAGCGCCTATCGCGCGTATGTTGCCAACGAGAGGAGCAACACGGTTTCTCTCATCGATACCGACACCTGGAAGGTGGTGAAAACGATCAAGGTCGGGCAGCGGCCGCGCGGCATCGCTTATACCAAAGACCAAAAGTATGTTCTGGTCGCCTGTGGCGATGACGACACGATCCAGATGATCGATACCGGTACAAACACAGTCTCCGACACGCTGCCTTCCGGCCCGGATCCGGAGTTTTTCACCGCGAGCCCCGATGGCAAGTTTCTCTACGTCGCCAACGAGAACGACAACACGGTCACGATCATCGACATTGCGCGCCGGGCGCAAGTCGGTGCGGTGCAGGTCGGCGTCGAGCCTGAGGGAATGGCCATGAGCCCCGACGGCAAGATTCTCATCAACACGTCGGAAACCACCAACATGGCCCATTTCATCGATCCGGCGAAGCACGAAGTCGTGGCCAGCGTTCTGGTCGACCAGCGGCCGCGTTTCGCAGCGTTCACTCCCGATGGATCGGAACTGTGGGTGTCTTCGGAGGTCGGCGGGACGGTCAGCGTCATCGATCCAGTCAAGCGCGTCGTCAAACAGAAAATCGAATTTGCGATTGCCGGCATGCGCCAGGACCCGATTCAGCCGGTCGGGATCAATATTACGAGCGATGGTAAATTGGCCTTTATCGCGCTTGGGCCGGCCAATCACGTCGCCGTGGTCGACGTGAAGACCCATAAAGTCATCAAATATCTTCTGGTCGGCCAGCGGGTTTGGCACATGGCGTTCACGCCGGACGGCAAATATTTGCTGACGGCCAACGGCGTATCGAACGACGTATCGGTGATCGACGTTGCTGCGCTCAAGGTCGTCAATACGGTTCAGGTCGGCGAACTGCCGTGGGGCATCGCGATGTCCGACCATTGAACACAGAAGCGGCGGAGGAACTCGGATGAAGCACGCTGGATTTTTCTTCGTCCTGTTGGTGATCGCAGGCGCGCTGGTCGCGCCGGCGCGTGCCGCCGACCCGCGCTATCCGGACTGGCCATGCGTTCAGCCGAAAGTACCGGAATTGTCGACCGCGTCGATGTGGGATGGCCCCTCGATCGCCGGCGTCGGCGACAGCTGGCAGAACGATCCCAAGGTCAAGGATCTCGTCGAACTGATCGCGGCGCGGCGCACCCCCATGGATGCGGCGCAAAAGGCGATTGCCGCGTTCATTACCGGCACTGCCGACGAAAAGCAGCAGAAGGCGAAGGAGGTCTTCGCCGGGGTGTTTGATACGCTGAGCGCCGAGCGCAGCGACGTCATGGACGGCCTCGAGCGCGTGTCGCGCAAAGAGATGGATTTGGCCGGCAAGATCGAGGCCGACGTCAATAATATGCACGCGCTCGAGGACAAGACGGACGCGGATCAAGCGAAGGTCAAGACGCTCGGCAGCGAAATCGAGTGGAGCACGCGCATCTTCGAGGATCGCCGCAAGACGATCCGGTACGTGTGCGATGTGCCGACCACGATCGAACAGCGCATTTTCGCGCTGGCGCGGGCGATCCAGCAGACGCTCAACTGAGCGGCGCTATCGCGGCTCCGCCGCTGCGGGCCTCGCCTCCCGCAGCGGCAGCTTGGCTGCCTGCCAGCCATCGGTGCCGTCCGGATACCAGGCCACATTCTTATAGCCAATGCTCAATGCGCGTTTGGCGGCGTTCCAGGACATCCAGCAGTCCTTCATGCAGTAGAACACCAGCCAGCGCGCCCGATTGCCGCCGGTGGCGCTGGCGAGACCGTCACGCAAGTAGTTTTCGGTGACCGCGGCAAGCGCGCCATAGCCGGTATCGGGCAGCCAGATGCTGCCGGGAATATCCATTCTTGCTTTTTCGCGCCAGATCGTGCCCGGCGGCAAATTGGCTGGGCGCGGCGCGTGGGGCAGCACGTCGACGAACGCAGCGCCGGCCTTCCACAAGGCGGCAGCTTGCGCCGTGGTAAGGACGCGGGCCCCGGCAAGCGTCGCCGGCGTCGGCCCGCGGTAGTCGCTCATACGATAGCCGGCCGGTTCCGGCGGCGTCTGTCCACCCCACGCAGCAGCTCCGGCAAAGACGACGAGAGCCAAGGTCCCAACCAAGGCCCCGGCAGCGGCGCGCCTCACGGCTTTTCCGTCAGAGAGTCCGCGGTGATGCGCTGATCCTGCTCGTTGAGAATTGGCACGCCGTAATCGAGCAGCAGCTTGTTTATTGCCGGCTGATTCTCGGCAATCAACTGGTTCAGCTGCCTTCGCCAATTCGAATCCGATGGTCGAACGCCCATGACGATCCGGTAAACAAGACCCGGCCCGCCTTTTTCCTTCAGGAGCAGCGTCGTATGCATCGGCGGGTTGGCGCGGGAGGCGTAGTATCCGGCGAGCGGCCCCCACAAGATACCGGCGTCGATCACCCCTGACTTGATGTCATTGATCATTGCCACGGGTGATGAATCGTAGCGCGTGTCGACCACGAGCGGATAGGACTTCGCCTTCTGCATCAATCCGTCCGTGACCAAGTACGTTGCCGGAGGCGTGCCGGCCACGATGCCGAGCCGCTTGTCCTTCAGCCGCGCGTCGCTGAGCGTATCCACGCCGGCGAGCGGGCTATCGGATTTGGCTACGAACGCGTATCCGCTCCGAAAATAAGGGTTGGTGCTCAGCACGAGGTCATCGCCTTGGGGAAAACCCATGATGACGTCGCAACGGTACGATCCGAGCGTGTTCCGCACGAATCCGGTGGCTTCAGGATAATAGGTGTAAGAGAGTCTCTTGCCGAGCTTGGCGGCGAAGAGTTCGGCAAGCTTGTTTTCGAAGCCTTCG